>JAKLJX010000010.1 GCA_023150945.1 bacterium
AGCGGAGTTGGAACAGTTACTTACCAACTCAAACAAAAGACTATTCCAATCACAAAGACTTCTTAGGGCGTGCATCAGAGCGTCAGATCTTCCATGGGAGATCTGATATTCCTATTATTTATGCAAAACTCAATAACAAGAAGCATCCTATGAGCGACACCTTGGCGTCCAGATGCCACTTCATAAAAATAAATTCCACTGCTCACTCGATTACCCAAACGATCTTGCCCTTGCCATTTGATCATCTCTTTTCCAAGACAACGCTTTTTATCCAGCAAAGTTATAACCTCCTTGCCGCTCACGTCGAATATGCGACAGCTTATTTCGACGGGCTGTTTCGTTTCAATCACGATTTGCGTGACCGGATTGAAGGGATTCGGGTAATTCTGTTTGACAATAAAGTCCCTTATCACGCTTGAGGATTTATGCTCTTTGACCGAGGTCAAGACCTGGCCCAATTGACCGGCAGCATTGATTTGTTGTAAAGCAATATCGGAAAAGGTACCAGGATGCCCGTCTTCCCAGACCACGATGACGCCGCCTTGTCCATCCGCCACTCCAACCAACTCGAAAGGCCAGTCATCAAAGGTTCGATGGCGAAACAAAACCCCTTCTTTGCTCCAAGTCGCATTGCCGGCAGCATCGATCTTGAGAGCGACTTGATAGCCTTGATGGTTTTGGCTGCTCCTCTGATAATCGTTTATGAGTAAGATCATGTTGCCTAAACCATCCGGAACGGCGATTGGATGGTTTTGGGTTTGAAGACAGAATCGAAAGTCATCTCTCTGCCAAAGGATCTTTCCCGTACTGTCAAATGCCAGAAAATGTCGCTCGGAGTCCAAGCTTTGACAATCACTCCATGTGACAGTTGCACCAGAATGAAGTGTGGGCACGATCCGATGGGAAAGATATTGCTTTCTATTACGAACGAAGACGACGGCCGAATCCGACCAGCACAAACACCCATTACGATCAATGCGCTGAATGCGGCCCTGCGATACGAAACCACCGCCTGGGAAATAAGCACCAACAACAATAACTCCACCTTGGCCATCTGTCACAGCTTCAAAAGCTCCTCCAGTATTCGCATGGACATGACCCTGTGACCAAACCATTTCTCCTGTTCTGGAAAACCGATCTACAATAACATCTTGTTGACCTGCAGGGTTAAACCAAACCATTAGGAAGCCATTTTCACTATCCTCGATAACTCGCCGCGTGCCGGTTGTAACGTTCGTTTCTTCATTCAAACGCTTGCCATTCGCCTGCCAGTAAAGCTTGCCGTCAAGATCGATACGCTGGGCGTAGAAATCGTAAGGATCGGGCGCCAGCGTGCGCCGGTCATCATTCCAGGAGATGATGAAGGTGTTATGGTCCGACGTGACGATCCAATAGTCTCCGCATTGCGACTGGGGAATTCGCGCGCGAATGAGCACGCCCGAGGCATTCCACAAGATTCTACCCGTGCTGTCTATGCGCTGCACATAAATCTCGTTCTCCGGCCTCTGCGCACTCGGGTCGGATTTGGAGTAATCGTCCCAAACGATCAGCGCGCCGCTGCGGCCATCGCTAATCACATTGGTCACATTGCGTAATCCGCCCGGCGGTGAGACGCGCACACCATTCAAGCCCCAGCGATAGTAGCCATGCTTGTCCACCCGGTTCGCCCAGATGCCGCCGTAGCCAAAATTTTCGTCCCATGCGACGATGACGCCGCCTTCACCATCCGTATCGGCAAGCGGGACTTGTTCATAGCCGCCTTTGGGGATCCAGGAATTGGAATCAGGATTGGCGGACCACTGGGCATTCGAGAAAGAACAGAGCGCTGCGATGAGAAGGGGTGTGAGCCATTTCATGGCATTGTTCCTGGAGCAAAGCGTGCATAAAGGAACAAACAGAATCTCGGCACTTGCAAAGATGATCGAGAAAGCTGAGTGATTCATCATTGGCCTTTCGGCATAAGTTTCGAAGCAAAATCACCCCGCCGCGCCTGAAGGCGCAACAACCTGCTTCTCACTCTTCCTCCCCTCAAAACTCAGCGGTTTTTCAAATTTGAAATAGCCCGTCTTCAATATCGCCAGCACGCGCGGCTGGCGGATGAACGCCAGGCAGCGGCCAACTTCGAGGTGTTTGAGCAGCTCTTCGTTGATCGCAATGCCGCCGGCACTCGCGGCGGAGGGCGCGCTGCCGGCGCCGGGCTTGCCTCTGGCCGGGGGCGGCGCAGGCGCGGCTTCACTCTTGCCGCTGCCCTGGCCGATGCGCTGCAGGATGGCGCGAATGCTCTCCGTGCTGCCGAGGTGAAAGCAAAACGTGGCGTTGGTGTGATCCGCCAATTCCTCGACAAACGCAGGACTCAAGTGCAGCGCCGGGTTGGACAGCTCCGCGAACGACTGGTTGGTGTAACACACGCTCACCTGCGCATTGCGGCACACGCGCAGCAGCTCGATGAAGCCGGGATTGACGAAATGCGCCAGTTCGTCGATGATCAGCAAGCCTTCATTGCCCGCGCCGGCATCACTCATGGGATTCAAGGTGACGCGCGCGAAGCTGGTGGCCATGTCCTGCAGAATGAGCTGGCCGAGAAAGTGCATGGCCGGCGCGCCGCTGTGCATCGGCAGCGTGAAGTAGCAATCCTTGCGGCGGAGATAGATGCCGGCAATGTCGATCTCCGGCTCGTCGGTGTCCAGCAGCCAGGCATAATCCGACTGGCAAATCTCGCGCAGCGTGGTGGCGAGAAACTCGGTTTCGGTTTGAAAGCGGGAGTAGTTCTCCATCACCTCGAACAGGCCCTCATAGGCCGAACGGTTGCGAATCTTGCGCAGTTCGTTGTGCAGATGTGTCTTCGAAGTGAGGTACTGATAAATCTCTTCCAGGCTGATGAACCGTCCGGTTTCTTTGATGGCGCGAATGATCAAATCGAGATAGAACGACGTGCGTTCCTTTGCGCCGCCGGCGGCCTCGGCCCAATTCAGGCTGGCGATGATCTTCTGGCGGATTTCGCCGGCGCTGCCGGTGAGCACGGGATTGTAGGTCGCGGAGCGGTCAGGGTCGCCGGGATTGAAATAGATTACTTCATGCCCCTGTGCCAGCGAGGTGGCGATGGTGTAGAAGCGGTCGAGATTGCGGCGTGAGCCTTTGCCGTCGATGACGAAGGTGGCGACGTTGCGCCGCACCTCCTGAAACCAAATAGGCTGGATGATGCTCTCGGTTTTGCCGCTGCCGGCGGCGCCGATGATTTGGGCGTGACCCTTGAGCCACTGGCGTTTGAGATAGAACGGCGCGTGGTTGCGGTTCATATCGAGTCCAACAAAGATCTCATCGGGGCCGGCCTTTTCGGCAAAGCGCACGAGGTCCACGTCGCGCACCGCCTGGTTGCGCAGGGTCACGGCCTGGCCCAGCGAGCGGGTGGTGGTGACGATGCGCAGCAGCAAATTGAACAAGAACAGCGCGGGCAGAAAGCACAAGTAGAGCGCCAGCAACAGATGCCAGAAAGCGACCCGGCTGCCCTGCACGAAGGTGAGGGTCACATTCACCGGCCAGAGCAGCGCTTGCGTGAGGCGAATGAGATCGTTGGCCATGGTCACGAAATAGATATGGCCCTTGGCAAAGAATGCGGCATACGAGGGAAAGAGCTGGCGGACTTCATAGAAAGTCCACGCGAGATAGGCAAGCACGAGCGTGCCTGCGCCGACAATGACGAGACGGAGGTTCCTGCGCTTGCGGTCATCCAGGCCGACGCGATAATGCTTGAAGATCAGGGGCTGGACCAGGTACTCGAACAGTTTTTCGGCCAGATGCCACGGCAAGAGAAAGGGAAGAGCCATCAGGCTCAGAAGAAATTCACCAAGTCGCCTCAAGAGTTGTCCTCACGTATGTGCCCATCAAAATGGTACTCCACGAGCCGGGCAACTCTTCCTGCCGCAGGAATGTTGCCGGCCCGCCATTTCTCCTGTAAAAATGGTTCTTGCCGAAGGAGCTTGAAAAACGCCCTCCGGAAGCAGCGGTTGTTGCAACGATCAACGAACTGGTGAAATTCTGGATCTGCCGGCTTGCTTGCCTTCGCGATTTTCTCCCGGAGCCTTTTGCTTACAGCAGGCGGCCGGAAGCAGCAGATCAGTGGGGAATGCGTTCTCCTCCGAGGAGATGTTATGCAGCCAGTGTGGTAGGAGAGGGAGTCTCCCTGCTCTCGCGCAGAGCTACCCGGGTCATGATGGAGACTACCCCAAAGAGTGCGGCGAATATACAAATGTCACAAAAGATTGTCAAACAAAATCTCCAGACAGTTTACCCCGGCGTTTCGGTCCGATTGCAAGCGGCAGCGCAGCGCGCCCCGACAGGCTCTGCCTGATTCACAGAATTTACTTGAGGAGGTAACAGGGGAGGTGTTGCAGAATTCTTTCTTGACCGGCACAGGCAGCCGGCTATCGCCACGAGTGACGTGTGGCTTCGGTGAAGGCCATCTGATCATCTCACCTGCCATTTCTCTTGCCTGCATGCCGGCTTCGTGCCGGTTCAGCAATCGTGATACTCCAGCAAATGGAGGGAGCGTGGCTATCAAGCCTGCTGCAGGCGAGGCGACGGCGCTGCGTTTACTCCCGTGACTCGGGCGATCCCATCAATCTGATATTCCGTTTGCATACCTGCGGCCGCGATATTATATTGGCGCCGTTTGTTGAGTTCATGGCCGGCTGTTGTTTTTCCAACCCATTCCGCCCAGCATGCGATTGACCAACCTCACGGCTTTCATACTCACCGGCTGGCTCGGTGGCAATACTCTCTTCGCACAGAATCATACGCTCAGCGTTCGCCTCTTCGAGATTCTTGCTCCGCAAGCGCTCGAGCTGGAGTTGACCGAATCTCCCCGTGCGGCGATTCTGCTCGCCCGGCAGCCGTTGCGCGACATGATTGTGGCTCCCGCGGCAGCGGCCATGCCTGGTCCCGCCGAGCCGCTCCGCATGGCCGCAGGTTGCTGGTTCGAGGTTCAATTCGGACGCGAAGTCGTGGTGCACACGCGCCGGCCGGTTCGCATAGTGCGGCAGGGCCGCACAATGCACGTTCAGCATGAAGATTTCTCCCGCACGCTGAGTGCGAGCGATACGGTGACGGTGGCCGCTACTGCGGGCACCATTTCAGTCGCGGTCAGGCCGGCCGGCGGCAAGCGCCCGGTCCCGGCGCGGCCGTATGCCGGCACTTTCAAGATCTATCTCGCCGGCAATGAATTGGGCGTGATCAATCTTGCGCCGATTGCAGACTATCTTGCCGGTGTGCTGGCTGCCGAGCTGCCGGCCGCGCCGCTCGCCGCGTTGCAAGCGCAGGCGATTGCCGCGCGCACCTATTTGGTGAAGAACCGGCAACGCCATGCCGCTGCCGGCTATCAGCTTTGTGATTTGACGCACTGCCAGCGCTATGCCGGCAGCGCGGGCGTGGATTCGAGCATGAGGCTGGCGGTGACCAGCACCTGCAACGAGATTCTGACTTACCAAAACAAGCCCATCGAAGTCTTCTACAGCTCCACCTGCGGCGGCCGCACCGCGGATGATCACGGCGTGTGGTCAGGCGTTGATGATCATGTCTACCTCGCGAGTGTCGCTGATTCCTCGCGCCAAGCCGGTTATTGCACCGTCTCCCCGCACTTTCGCTGGCGCTGGCAGATCGGCGCCGACAGCTTGCTGCAACTGTGGCGGGAGGAGCTGGGCGATGCCATTCAAGCGATCGGGGTCAGCAAGCGCGGCGCAGACGGCCGTGTGCGCGAGCTGGCGCTGATGGGACAGTCGCTTCATCTCGTGCGCGGGGAAGAATTTCGTGCGGTGGTCTGCCGGGTGCGAGGATGGAATGCCGTGAAGAGCACCGCGTTCGATCTGCAACTCGAACAAAAGAATTATGTGTTCACCGGCCGGGGCTTGGGGCACGGCGTGGGATTGTGCCAGTACGGCGCCCTTGGCATGGCGCGGCAGGGGCATTCCTATCGCAAGATTTTGCGGCACTATTTCCCGGGAACGGAAATCAAAAAGTATCCGGCGTTGGGGGAGCGGTAGACGGCCGGTGAGGCGAGGAGGCAAGGGGACAAGGAGACGAGGAGACAAGTGGTCTCCAGAAGCGTGTCCGAGTTTATATTCGACAAATGCGAGTTTGCCCATGAAGAAGCAGCAGGTTTACTGGTTGGCAGCGGCGGTGCTGGCGGTGCTCGTCCTGGCTGGTGGCTGGTATTTCTTGCGCAGCAAGCCGGGCGAGGCCGTTACCGCCGCCGGCCCGGAAGCGCAGGAAGTGATGGCGCCGCCGATGGTGCTGCGCGAACTGCAAAAACCCAAAGCGGACGAGGAAAAGTTTCTCGAGGCCGTGCGCCGCGCCACCGGCGCGGCGTACGATTCGCTGGCGCCGGCGCCGCAGCTCGCCGTGTTGCTGCAATTGGCGGATGACCCCGAGACCACCAACCGCCTGCTGGCAGTTCGCCGTCTCGGTGAGGTGCAGACTTCCAATCCGGCGCGCGATCAAAAACTCATCGCCAAGCTGCAGGATGAAAGTGCCTGGGTGGTGGAGGAGGCGGTGCTGGCGCTGGTGACGGTGCAGCCGGCCGCGGCGGCCGAGCCGCTGCGCCGGTTGTGGTCTGATTTGCAGGCGCGGCAGCAAACCGAATATGTTCCGCTCCGCGAGACCGGCCTGCTGGTGGCGCACGGCCGTGTGCAATCTGCCGGCGCAGGCAGCGGCACCGAGTTCACTTTTCAGTTGACCTCGCATGCGAAGGCTGCGCCGCCTCAACCCGCGGCCGCCGGTGAACGCGAAAAGCTGGCGCGCTTCGTGCCGGCCGGCTTTGATCTCTGCCTGTTTTTTCCCCATTTCAAACAGCAATGGGAAAAACTGCAAAACTCCAGCTTCGTGCAGCAGCTCACGGCTTTGCAAGCCTGGCAGGATTTCAAAGCCGCCGAACCGTTCACGCACGTGTTCCAGCTCGGCGAGCAGCTCGATCAACAACTCGGCATGCTCGGCGGCAAATTCAACTACTTCATCGATCCTTTGGGTGAGGAAGTTTGCCTGGCCTCTTATCCGGCGGGCAATGACAACCGCTGGCTGCTGGTCACGCCCGCCAATCTCAAAGCCCAGACCGTGACGCGCGTGCTCGCCGCGCTCGGCACGTTCGAGAGCCGCGATTTGAGCGTGAGCAAGCAAACCTATCGCCAGCAAACACTGTTCAACGTTGCCTCGCTGCGCCGCGGCCCGCTGTTTCGCTACGCGCTGGTCGATGGCTTTCTCGTGGTTGCCACTGACCAGGAACTGCTGGTGCGGGCCATTGCCTCGTTTCTCGATGGGGAAGAAAGCAGCCTGGCGTTTCAACCTGCTCTTCAAGTCGCGATGCCGCAGATCGGCGACGCCTCGTGCCTGCTGGCTTTTCTCGATCCGGAAAAATACTTCGATCTTGTCCCCGGCGAACGCAGCGCCGGCTCGCTGGCGGAGATTGTTGCCCGGGCCTTGGAACAAATCACCGGTGCCGCGCCGGTGAGTCCGCTGGATTCCGTTTCCGCTGCGGCGCCCGCGCTGCCAACGCCCGCGCTCGCGGAAGAAACGCTGCGCTTCATTCCCGCGGATGCGATTTTCTGCTACGCCACCAGCGCCATCCCGCCGGAGAAATTTTGGCACTACGTGACCACCATGCGGGCGGAGCGCGGCGCGATTCGCGGCTTCGAGACGCGCAGCAATCTCAACCTGGGCCGCGATCTCATCAGCAAGCTCGATCCGCAAATGCTGTACTTCTTTGCCGGCATCGATACCAGCGGTCCGCGCTACTTCTGGCGGCAGCTTGCCGGCGTGCGGCTGCGGCAGGCGCAGGGCATGGAAGCCTACGTGAAAAAGCTGCTGGTCTATTTCTATTCTCCCCAAGACGAGCTGCACACGGAAGAGTATCAGGGCGTGCGGCTGCACTACATCAAGAGTCCGACGAGCTTCGAACCCAACTTTGCGATCAGCGGCGATTATCTGTTGCTCGCGTTTGACCGGCCCACCTTACGCGCCGCGATCGACGCCAGCCAGAACCGCGCGGCGGCGATGGTGCAGAATTCGGGCTTTGCCGCGGCGCGGCAGCGGCTGCAGGCGGCAGAGCATGCGGTGGCGTATTTCAATGCCGCGGCCTTCTGCCAGAGCTATCGCGACTATCTCGCGGCCTATGACCGCCGGACGCATCTTTTCGACCAGGCTGATTTGCAGAGCCGCATCGATCCGTTGTTTGATTTGCTCAAAGCCAGCGCGCCGGAGGGGGCCGGCAAGTTCAGCGCGGAAGGCAATGGTGAGTTGGTGTGGAGCATGAAGTGAAGGTTCGCGGCTTGATCTCATGAAAGTCAGTTTGAAAGCATCGCTCTGCCGGCGCAACTTCCCGGCGCTTTGGGCAGCCGTCATTTTTCTGCTCTCCTGTTCTGAGCCGCCCGCCAGTCCACCACCCGGCGTTGCTTTGGCACCGGCCGAAATCTCGCAGGCCGCGGGAAACGATGCGATGAGCGACCGGGATGCCGACGGCTTCCCGGATGCCGCCGAATTGCCGGACGAGCAGGATCGCCTGAGCTTTCGCCGCTGGTTCGTGACGCTCGCGGAATCGCAACTTTACAAGGAAGACCCGGCTTGGCGGCAGGACGATCACGATTGCGCCGGTTTGCTGCGCTTCGCTTATCGTGAAGCGCTGAAGCGGCACGACACCAATTGGCTGCGGCGCAAGCCCTTTCTGCACGAGGCTGCGATTGCGGACGTGCGCCGGTTTCAATATCCGAACGTGCCGTTGCTGGCAACGCGAATCTTCCGCACCGGGCCCGGTTCCTTCAGGCCCGCGGATTTGCAGGATACGACTTTTGCCGTGACCGCGACCGCCGGCAAATTGCGCAGCTACAACACGGTTTTTCTCGGCAGAACGCTCGAGCAACTGCTGCCCGGCGATTTGCTGTTTTATCTCAATCCCGGCGACGTGCACATGCCACAGCACTCGATGATCTTTGCGGGCGCGTGGCAACGGCCGCCGAGCTGGGACGACGGGGTGATCTATCACACCGGCCCGCGTGACGATCATCCCGGCGCTTTGAAGCTGGTGCGCCTGGCGGATCTGCGGCAGCATCCGGAGGAGCGCTGGCACCCGGTGCCGGAAAACCCCTACTTTTTGGGATTCTATCGCTGGAAGATTTTGGAATGAGGCATAAGAGCGGCGCAGCCGGCGGCGTGCCGCAAACGATTCAGGCGGGAATTATCCGAGGTGTCATCATGAAAGCGAAGTGTCTGGCGATCGTGCTGTTGAGTCTCGCGCTCCGGGCGCAAGCGCAGTACTTCAGCCTGGAAACGCCGAAGATCTATTCGCCGGGGGAGAAGGTGGTGGTCAATCTCTCGGCGGAAAACATCAGAGGCTCGATCTTCTTGCGCGCCTACAAAATCGCAGACCCGGTGGCTTTTTTCCAGCGCCAGGCTGACCCGCACAGTCCGCAGCAGTTGCTCAACGTGCGCGAGGCCAATGCCATCGACATTTTGCGCGCCTCGCGCAACCGCCTGCAGCGCGACCAGCGCCAGGTTTTCCGCGACAACATGACGCCGCAGACGCGCATCGACGTCAAGAATACGCTCGGCCTGCCCGCGTTTTCCGTGGCCACGCGCGCCAGCCGGCTGCTCTCTCCGCTCAAGAATTACCCGCTGGTCAAGACTTGGGAGATCACCGAATTCGGCAGCGCGGAAGAGTACATTTATCGCGACCTCGAGGTCGAGGTGACTGAGCCGGGCGCCTACCTCATTGAAGCATTCAACGACCGGCTGATGGCGCATACCGCCGTGGTCATTTCGCCGCTGGGCATGATCACCAAAACCTCGCCGCACGGGACGACGGTTTTTGTCTGCAACAAAATGACCGGCACGCCCGCGCCCGAGGTCGAGCTGCAAATGATCCAGGAGAAACAACTGCAGGCGCGGCAAATCACGGACAAGAACGGCCTCGCAACTTTTCCCCGCCCGCCCTCCGGCAGCGATGAGGAAGAGGGCGGCAATGCGATGTTGATTCTCGGGCGCAAAGGTAATGAGTTCGTGCTCTCGGATCTCTATTACTACTTCGCCGGCAGCCGTGGGCAATACGTCGTGCATGCCTACACTGATCGTCCTATCTACCGTCCCGGCCAGACCGTCTATTTCAAGAGCATCGTCCGGCAATTGAACGAAGCCGGTTATCAAGTTTATGCCAACCGGCCGGTCGAAATCACGATCACCGACGCGCGCGGCAACGAAATTCACCGGCAGACTTTGCAAACCAACGAGAACGGCACGACCAGCGGCGAGCTGGCGCTGGCGGAAGAACCGCCGTTGGGCAGTTATCAATTGCGCACGACGATTCCGGATGGCATCACGCACTACGCTTCTTTCAAAGTGGAGGAATACAAGAAGCCTGAGTTCAAAGTCGTAGTCGCTACCGACAAAGATCAATATGCCAACGGTGAGCTAATCACGGCAACGATTCAAGCGGATTATTACTTCGGCAGTCCGGTGGCAAACGCGCAGGTGGATTACTACATCTTCCGCGGCCGGTTCTGGCGGCCGTGGTGGTATGGCAGCGAGTATGCCTGGTACTATGAGGATGAATATGACGACGGCGGTGGCTACAGCTATCGTGCGGAATTGCTCGAAAGCAACACCGGCTATCTCGATGAGAACGGCAGCTTCACGCTGAGCTATCCAACGCCCAAGGGCGATCAAGATTTCTACTATCGCATCGAAGCGCGAGTGGTGGATGCCAGCCGCCGGCAGATCATCGGCTCCCGGCAGGTGGAAGTGACGCGCGGCTTGTTCATGATTTCCGCGTACACCGACAAGTACGTCTATGCGCCCGGCGAGGAAGTCACGGTGACTATTCGCACGCAGGATTTCAAAAACCAGCCGGTGCCGGCCAAAGTCAAAACGGAAGTGTTCAGTCAAAACTGGGTGTCCGGTCGCGGTTGGCAAACGCAGAACCGGATCGCGGCGCAGGAAGTCAGCACCGATGCCCAGGGCCAGGGGCAAATGCGGTTCAAAGCGCCGAAGGAGGGATACTATTATCTCACCATGCAGGCCATCGACAGCCGCGGCAACAAGATTACCATGGAAGAATACTGCTGGGTGAGCGGCCGCGGCGGCTATGCCGGCTATGAGGCCAAAGGTCTGGAGATCATTCCCGACAAAGACAGCTATCGCGCAGGTGAGACGGCGCATGTGTTGGTGATTGCGCCGGTGAAAAATGTCACGGCGCTGGTGACCGCGGAGGGCGCAGAACTGCTGGCGCAGCGCGTGGTGGCGCTCACCGGCAGCTCGCAGGTGATCGATTTTGAAATCGGCGAGCAGCACCAGCCGAATTTTTCGGTGGCCGTGGCGATTCTGGCGAACGATGAGCTGTACTCGGAAAGCAAGAACCTCATCGTCATTCCCGAAGAAAAATTTCTCAACCTCGACCTCAGTATGAACGAAGACGTTTTTCGGCCGCAGGAAGAGGGCGAGCTGACCATCAAGGTGACCAACCGGGAAGGCAAGGGCGTGGCCACTGAACTGTCGGTGGCGATGGTGGATGAAAGCATCTATGCGCTGGCGCCGGATTTGACGCGCGCGATCAAGAAGGTGTTCTACAGCAAGCGCTACAATCGCGTAGCGACCGGCTCGTCCGTTTATTTTCGCTTCTATGGCTGGGCGCGCGGATTGGGCGGCGCCATGGCTGCGCGCAAGACTGAGCCGTTCGCGCGCACCGGCTTTGCCGAAGTCAAAGCCGACAAGTTCAAGGAAGCGCGCGTGCGCAAGGATTTCCGCGACACCATGTTTTGGCAGGCACAGGTGCGCACCGATGCCAGCGGTGTCGCCAAATTGAAAGTCCGCTTCCCCGACAATCTCACCACCTGGCGCACGACCGTGCGCGCCATCTCCGCGAAGACCGAGGTGGGCGAACAGACCTTCAAGAATCTCGTGCGCATGGATCTGATCGTGCGCATGGAGACTCCGCGCTTTTTCATCGCCGGTGATCAGGTCACGATTTCGACCATCGTGCACAACTATCTCAACGAGGCGAAGCAGGCCAAAGTCAGTTTGGCGGGCAAGGGCGTGGGCATCACGCCGGTGGGCGAGAAGTTGATCGCGGTGCCGGAGAACGGCGAGAAGCGCGTGGATTGGACGGTGCAGACCAGCGAAGTCGGCCTGGCCACCTTGACGGCCAAAGCGCTCACCGACGAAGTTTCCGACGCCATGCAGCTCGAAGTGCCGGTGTTGCCGCACGGCCTCAAGACTTCGGAAGCGATGGTCGTCGATATTGAAGAAAACCAGGCCGTGCGCGATCAAACCATCACGATTCCGGCGAGCGCAGATCCCGCCACTGCCGAGTTGGTGCTTTCCGTTTCGCCCTCGCTGGCCTCTTCGCTTTTGTCCGCATTGGAGGAGTTGGCGGGCTATCCCTACGGCTGCGTCGAGCAGACCATGAGCCGGTTTTTGCCCACCGCGATTGTCGCCTACACGGCGAAGAAGCTGAAGCTCGATTTGCGCATGGAACTGCTGAACGAATTGCCCAAAATGATGGACAAGGGTCTGCAGGCGCTTTACGGCTTTCAGCACGGCGATGGCGGCTGGGGCTGGTGGCAGGATGATGAAACCCATCCCTACATGACGGCTTACGTGGTTTATGGTTTGTCCCTCGCGAAGCAAGCCGGACACGCGATTGCCGCCGACCGGCTGCAGCGCGGGGCCGATTGCCTGGCGCGGCAGCTCGAACAAGCGCGGCTGGTCGATCGCGAGGTTACCGGACTCGGAGAGGCGCGCGGCCGCGGCGCGTTCGCATTGCTGGACGCCACCACGCAAGCCTATATGCTCTACGCACTGCAAACCGCGCGGCAGGCCGGCGTGAAAGTCGACAATCTGTTCGAGGCGCGATTTGCAGAATTGCAGCGGGCCAGGAGCAACGACTACACCCGCGCGCTGCTGGCACTGGTTTCACATAGCCAGAACAAAACCGAAATCGCCAACACGCTCGCCGCTCAACTGGAAGCAAACGGCGTCACCGCCGGCAATCTCTGCTCCTGGGGCGGCAAGAGCTGGCACTACAATTGGCAGGACGACAACCTCGAGACCACGGCGTTTGCGATCAAATCGCTGGTGCAGGTGAAAGCGGGCAGCCCGCGCATCAATCAGGGCATTCGCTACTTGTTGCTGCAAAAGCGCGGCGAGGCTTGGCGGTCGACGAAAGACACGGCGATGATCATCTTTGCCCTGGTCGATTATCTCGAAAAGAGCCGCGAGCTGGAACCGGACTATCGCGTGCGTATTCATGTCAATGATCAGCTCGTGTTCGACCAGCGCATGACCAAAGCCGAGGCCAACGGCCAGGAGCAGGCCATTCGCCTGCCGGCCAGCCAGTTGCGCCTGGGCCCCAACCGCGTTCGCATCGAGAAAACCGGCGTGGGCAAGTTCTTCAGTACCTTCCGCACGACCTACTATCAAGCCGGCGAGAACTTGCGGCGCAGCACCACCGGTTTTGGCGTGGAGCGCGAATTCTATCTGCTCAATCGTGAAGCGTCCGGCGCGCGGCTGGTTTATGCCAAAACCGGATTCAGCGGCACGTTGCGCTCCGGCGAAGAAATGCTGGTGAAGCTCAGAGTGACTTCGGCCTCGGATTTCGAATACTTCATGCTCGAAGATCCTCTGCCCGCCGGCGTTGAAGTGATCAAGGATGAATCGGGCTATGTGATTCCCGGCGAACGCAACTACGCCGGGCGTGCGGCGGAGGGCTGGCGGCCGCAGCATGCCGCGCGTGAAACCCGTGATGAAAAAGTAGCGTTCTTCGCGACCCGGCTGGCGGCGGGCGTGCATGAATTCACCTACCTGGTGCGCGCGCAAATTCCGGGCACGTATCATGTCATGCCGGCCCTTGCCAGCTTAATGTATTATCCGGAATACCAGGGCAACAGCAGCGAAGCGCGTGTGCGAATTGTTGAATGAGGCCTGGCATCCATGCGACTGAGATGAAGCAGGGAAGATTCGACTTACTGCCGGCAGATCGCCGGCGAGTGCGACTCTCGCTGCCGTTGCTGGCCTGTTTCATCGCCGGCTGGCTGGCGAGCATGTCCTGCCAGCAGCAGCCCGAGCGCTTTGCCCGTTTGGCCGTGTTTCGCCAGGCCTGCAGCGAGCTGTTGGGAGAGCGCGCGGGAACGATTCTGGTGATGCAGCCGCGCACGGGTTTGCTGCTGGCTTTGATCAACGAAAAGCTGGGCGTGCAAAACGCCACGCGCCCAGGCTCGACCTTCAAGGTCGTGACCGCCCTGTCCTTGTTGCAGCACGGCCTGCTCGATCCGGAAGAGCAGCTCCTGTGCGAAGGGCAAATCAAACTCGGCGGGGAGGACTATCAATGCTGGCTGCGCAGCGGACACGGCCAGCAAAACCTGCTGCAGGCGCTGGCGAATTCCTGCAACATTTACTTCTACCGCGCCGCGCAGAAGTTGCCCGCTGGCGCGCTCACTGAAACCGCACGCAAACTCCGGCTGGCCGGGCGCACGGGCATCAATCTGCCAGAGGAAGCCGCCGGGCAGTTGCCGGAGTGGGTTTCGCCGGCAGAAGGTGTGCGCTTCGCGGTGGGACACAGCCGCGCGCTGGCGGTGACGCCGCTGCAGATGCTGCAATTGGTCGCGATGTTTGCCAACGAGGGCGCGGTCTATCGGCCGTTTTATCCTGCCTCGGCCGCAGCCTTGCAGCAGTTCAAGCCCGAATTGGTGCAGACCATTCAGTTTGGCCGGGAATTGAGTCTCGTCAGAGAGGGAATGCGGCAGAGTGTGGCTTACGGCACCGGTGCCGGGGCGCGGCGGGAGGAAGTGCAAATCGCGGGCAAGACGGGAACTGCGGCGGAGTACTTTGGCGCAAAAACCAATGGCTGGTTCATGGGTTTTGCGCCGGCGGACAAGCCCGAGGTTGCGGTGGTGGTTTTCCTGCAGGAGGCGCAAGGTGCGCAAGACGCCGCGCCGCTCGCCGGCCGGGTGTTGCAGCGCTATTTTGAATTTCATCAGGCCGGCGAATTCTGAAACAACGCGGCCGGAAAAAGAAAAGCTTGCCGGCGCAGGCTTGGAATGCTTTGGCGGAAACTCTCTCCAGGCTTTAGTGCGCACCGTGCCGTTTCATGGCTTCGAGCTGCGCCAGCTCGATTTGTTGCAACGCCGCCTTGGTTTCCTCCACGCTGACCTGATAGCCGGTCAGTTCCACAATGAAGCGGTTGCCCACCAGCACATTCAGCGTGCAGCTTTGATCGTCGCGGTCGAATTGCTCATAACCGCGATACCCGTGCAGCGTGAGCGTGCGCTCGTAGCCGCTCTCGGTTTGGCGGTCGACGTCGGCGGTTGCCCATGCGTAAGTCGCCATGCTCGCCAGGCCTTGCAGTGACCCGAGATCGGTGAGTTTGATGGTCACGCTGCGGCCTTCTTCATCGCTATAGCGCGCCTCGGCAGTCGAGACTTTGAGGCCGAACACTGCAGTGGTTTCGCCGGTGGCCTCTTCGCGGTTGAAGTTGGCCAGGCTTGCCGGCAGAAGTTTCTGCAAGTCGGCGAAGGCAACCGGTTCAACGTGGGAGGCTTGACCGCGAGCGGAGGGTGTTTCCATGACAGACTGGCCATACTCGCGGCTGGCATCCTGTGCGGTGCCGCTGGGCGCAGAGCTGCCGGCGGCCGGCGGCTGACTCTGTTGTTTTTCCTGCTGGCTTTGGCCGCAACCGAGGGCGAACATGAGCAGCCAGAAGATGATCCTGGTTCCGTACTTCATAACCACTCCCTGATCGAGATTGTCGTTCCATGGCAGAACTGAAGCGCTGCTAGGTAACGCAATTTTTGGCCAAAACCAACAGGAAAATTCAACCGGCGCGCTGCGCCTCAGTCATCGGATTTCTGGACTTCGTTGGTGCCTGCCGCCACTTTCACTTTCTGCGTGCCGCCGTCGGCGCCGCGAATGGTGAAGCTGTAGTAGGTGCCCTGGCCCTTGTCGCGAACTTTCCATTTTACCACTTCGCCGGGGATGCTGGCGAGCGCGGCTTGTTCGGCGGCATCGCGCGCGGCAAGATCCGGAATTTCAGCGGGCAACGCCTTGCCCTCGGCCTCATAGTCCGCGGTCTTTTCTTCGACTTCGAGCACTTCGCCGGTGGCAGCATTGATCACCAATTCGAAAATGCCCTTTTCATTCTTCACGTCGACTTCATAGACCAGTAGACTGTCTTCGTGATCGATTTCCTCGGCGATGATCAGCGCCCCGGGCATCTCTTCGCGGGCGATTTCTTCGATCTGCGCCCGGCTGAGTTGGCCGGTGGAATCGGCAGCCACTGCCGCCGCGGCCGGGGCCGGACTGGCGATTTGCAGACTGTCCGGTGCGCCTGCCGCGTTGGCCTCTTGTTGGGGTTTTTCACACGCGTGGAGAAATAGCGCCAGCAGGCCGAGGGCCAAAGGCTGGGAGAGTGCGGTCATTTTCCGCATGGGTTACGCTCCTAAAGGGTTGATGAGTGTCCGAGATGATCGGTTCGATGAAAGCACAGTTATATAGCGACAAGCTGGCACAGCGGCGAAAACCCGAAAGCAATTTGCCGCGGCTGTCACGATGATTGGCAAATTGCAAAAATTGCCGTATATTCCCCGCCAACAGAAAGTCACCAGCAAGCGGAAAAACTGCATTTATGCGTGAACAAATCGAGGCGTTGGCGGCGAGCGTGCACCAGTATCGTCTCAGCAATGGCCTGCAAATCATTCTGCACGAAGACCATGCCCTGCCGCAAGTCGCCCTGCACACCTTCTGGCGGGTGGGATCGCGCAACGAAAGCCCGGGCGCGACCGGCCTGGCGCATTTCATCGAGCATTTGATGTTCAACGGCGGCAAGAACTACGGCCCCAACCAATTCGATGAAATCATGGAGGCGAACGGCGGCGCCAACAACGCCTTCACCAACCAGAACATCACCGTTTACCAAAACAGCTTTCCGGCCACCGCCCTCTCCACGGTTTTCGATTTGGAGGCCGACCGCATGGCCGGCCTGCTGCTCGAGAGGAATTCCTTTGTCGCAGAGCGCAAAGTCATTGCCGCGGAACGGCGCTCGACCGTGGAAAGCGACAATTTCGAATTGATGAATGAGAAGCTGTGGGCCACTGCGTTTGAAGTCCATCCCTATCGCTGGCCGGTGATCGGCTGGCCGCAAGATATTCAACGCTGGCGGTTGGCTGATCTGAGAGAATTCTATCGCTGCTACTACACGCCGAACAACGCCGTCATGGTTCTGACCGGAGATCTCGACGGTGATGAGACGCTGCGCATGTGCGAGCACTATTTCGGCGGGCTGGCGAGCCGGCCGGTGCCCGTCCGCGCGCTGCCGGTTGAACCGCCGCAAACAGCACCGCGCCGCGCGGACGTGCGCCTGCCCGCGCATTTGCCGGCCTTCACGTGCGGCTATCGCACGCCGGCGAGCCGCCACCCCGACCATTTCGCGCTGCACTTGCTCGAGATCATCCTGGTTGCCGGACAAAGCTCGCGGCTCTACCGCCGGTTGGTGGATGGCGAGCGCCTTGCGACCTGGGTGCGAAGCGACTACGGCCCCTCGCTCGATCCCGGCTTGTTCATTCTCACGGCGCAGTGCAACCCCGGCCACACAGCCGCGGAGTGTGAAGAGGTGCTGGCGCAGGAACTCCAGCGCTTGCGCGACGAACCGGTGTCCGCCGCGGAGTTGCGCAAAGCGCAAAACATTTGCCGCGCCGCTTTTGTGCGCAGCCTCACCACGCTGGCCAGCAAAGCCGACACGCTCGGTGCTTTCGCCGTTTATTTCGATGACTACCGCCAACTGTTCGACGCGCTCGAGCATTACGCTGCCCTCACGGCAGCAGACCTGCAAGCTGCGGCGAACGCCTGGCTGAACCCCAATCAGGGCACGATGGTGACCCTTCATCCGGAGCCACAAGAAGCACTTGAAGAACGCTAGTCTCCGCTTTCCTGAGTTTGTCAAACACACCCTGCCCAACGGCATGACCGTATTGCTGTGGGAAGATCATCGTCTGCCGTTGCTCGCCCTCGAGGTTCTGTTGAAAATCGGCGCGACGGTCGACCCGCCCGCCAAGGAAGGGTTGGCCGGCATCACGCTGTCTCTGCTGCGCAAGGGCACGCTGCAGCATAGCGCCCGTCAATTCGCGGAAGCCCTGGATTTCGTCGGCGGCCGCTACAGCACGGATCAGGCGATTGATTGCGGCTTGATTTCGATGGAAGTGATGCGCGAGGATTGGCAACTGGGCCTCACGCTGCTGGCGGAGGCGATGCGCTCGCCCACTTTTCCCAAAGAGGAATTCGACAAAAAGATCGAACAGGCGATTGCCGGCTGGCGCCAGGCCAGGGACAATCCCGCGAATGTGATGGAGCAGTACTTCAATTCCTTTTTGTTTGCCGGGCATCCTTACGCCCGCTCCGAACTGGGCACGGAAACGAGCTTGGCCAACCTGGCAGTGGCGGAGGTGGTGGATTTTCATCAGCGCCACTATGGCCCGGAACAAGTGATTCTGGCTCTCGCAGGTGATTTCACCACCAGTGCGGTGCTGGCGCAGATTCACGAACTTTTTGCCGATTGGCAGCCGTGCGGCGCGCCGGCACCGAGGCTGGCGCCGGCCGAGAAACTGTCGCACTCGCGCGTGTTGTTGGTCGACAAGCCCGATGAGCAGCAAGCCTATTTTTGCCTGGGGAATGTCGGTGCGGCCTACAATTGCCCGGACTATGCCGGCCTGGATGTGCTGGAAACGATGCTCGGTGGCCGCTTCACCTCCTGGCTCAATACCGCGCTGCGCATTCAAGGCGGGCTGACCTACAGCGCCACCGCCTTCAGCTCGCGCCACTTGCTGCCGGGCGCCTTGATCGTTGCCTCGGACACCGCCGTGCGTTCCGCGGGCCACGCCATTGAAATCTGCCTCGCGCAAATGCGCCGTCTTCAGGATCACCAGCTTGATGAAGCCGCGCTGCAAGCCACCAAGAATTACCTGCGCGGGCAGTATCCCTCGAGCCTGGAGACGCTCGAACAACTGGCGGGGTTGGCCTGTGATCTCGAATTCTACGGTGTCGGGTGGGAGATGGTCAACACCTACTTCGATCAACTTGCTGCGCTGACGGTCGGAGACCTCGAGCGCATCACGCGGGAATATTTTCCGCGTGAGGCGTTTGCCTTCGTGCTTGCCGGCCCGGCCAGGAAGCTGCGCAAGATCGCCGCGCAGTTCGGGCCCGTTGAAGAAATCAAGATGAGCGATCCGAATTTCTATTCGCCGAGGTGAAAGCCGCATGGCGGCCGCGCGTGACAACTACTTCGTTTATTTGCTGCGCTGCGCGGATGGCACGTTTTACACCGGCATGACCAACAATCTCGAGCGCCGGCTGGCGCAACATCAAGCCGGGAAAGCGGCGCGCTACACCTCCGGCCGGCGGCCGGTTGCGCTGGTTTACGCCGAGGCCTGCGGCTCCCGCAGTCAGGCCTTGCAGCGCGAAGCGGGCTTGCGCAAGCTGAAGCCGCGCGCGAAAGCCGTTCTCGCCGGCAGGCAGAAGGCACAACGCGGCACCCGGCCGCAGCGGGTAGGGAAGCAAATCAAAAAGAGCAAAGAAGGCAGAGAGAAGAATGAGAACACGTTCCAAGAATAGTTCTCGGTCTTCTTGGTTGACTCTGGGTTGGGCGGCGTTGTGGTGAAAGAGATTTGGGCAGGGGAGAGGCTTACTTGCGCGGCAGGAGACGCTCTTTGAGCGCTTTGGCAACCGCTTGCGACTTGGAGTGCACGTGCAGCTTGTCGTAAATTTTGCGCAAATGCGCGCGCACGGTGAAGGGACTGAGGAAGAGTTTCTCGGCAATTTGCTTGTGGTCCGCGCCCTGCGTGAGCAGATCGAGCACCTCCAGCTCACGTTCGGAGAGATTGTAGTCGACCTGCGGCGGCGGCATGTGCTTCTTGAAAAGCTCCAGCACCTTGCGCGCGATGTTCGGCGACATTGGCGAGGCGCCCTGATGCGCTTGCTCGACGGCTTCCAGCAATTGCTCCGGCATCACCGGCTTGGTGATGTAGCCGCAGGCGCCGGCGCAAATCGCCTGAAACACATTCTCATCGTCGTCGAAGACCGAGAGCATGATCACCTGTGCCCGCGCCGACTGGTTCTTGATTTGCGCCGTGGCGGCGATACCGGACATACCCGGCAGACCGATATCCATCAATACCACATCGGGATTGACTTCTTCCAGCTCATCCAGGAAGTCTTCGGCACTCTCATACTCGCCCACGACCTTGCAATCCGGTGAGGCGCGCAAAATGTAGGAAGCACCCAGACGCAAGTTGGGGTTGTCTTCGACGATGGCAACGGTAATCGGCATAGGCAGTCAGTGAATGATGAACACCGCCGAGTCCGCCTCGGCAGAAACCCCGTCGCGTCCTCGGCAAGCATGTGGCAGTGAACGGGAATTTACATTTTTTGCCGAAAGCGGCAATAGTCCATTTGAACTATCTTGATAATTTCGCTTTCGCTTTCACGCGCGGTTATTTAGATTCTGCGCGGCTTGGCAGTGTAATCGCGAACGATCCTTGCGACATGTCACAACACCCCGGCAAAATCCTGGTCGTCGATGATGACGAAGACGTGCTGATGGCGGCGCGCCTGTTTCTCAAGCAGCATTTTGCGCTGGTGCACACCGAGCGGCAGCCGGAGCACCTGCCCGCGCTTTTGCAAAACACCGGCTATGATCTCATTCTGCTGGACATGAATTTCACGCGCGATGCCAGCAGCGGCGTGGAGGGCTTCGAGTGGCTGAACCGCATCCTGGCCATCGATCCGGCGGCGGTGGTCATCTTGATCACCGCGTTCGGGGACGTGGGCATGGCGGTGAAGGCGATCAAGGCGGGCGCCACCGATTTCGTGCTCAAGCCCTGGCAGAATGAAAAACTGCTGGCAACCCTTTCCGCCGCGCTGAAGCTGCGCCAGTCCCAGAACGAAATCGCGACTTTGCGGGCGCAGCAGCAGCAACTGAGCGCAGATCTCGATCATCAGTTTCACGACATGGTCGGCCGCTGCAGCGCCATGCAGGAAGTCTTCGCCAGCATCCAAAAAGTCGCGCAGACCGATGCCAATGTGCTGCTGCTCGGCGAAAACGGCACGGGCAAGGAGCTGGTGGCGCGCGCGCTGCATCGCGCTTCGCTGCGTGCCGACAGAGTCTTCCTGAGCGTGGATATGGGCGCGCTCAGCGAATCGCTGTTCGAAAGCGAGCTTTTCGGCCACGTGAAAGGCGCCTTCACGGACGCCAAAGACGAGCGCGCCGGCCGTTTTGAAGTGGCGCATGGCGGCACGCTTTTTCTCGATGAGATCGGCAATCTTTCCCTGCCGCTGCAGGCCAAGCTGCTGGCGGTGTTGCAGCAGCGCCAGGTGACCCGCCTGGGCTCGCACATCGCCCGGCCCTTCGACATCCGGCTGGTTTGTGCCACCAACCTGCCGATCCACCAAATGGTGGCGGAGCGGCGATTCCGCCAGGATCTGCTCTACCGGATCAACACGGTCGAGCTTGCGCTGCCGCCGCTGCGGGAGCGGCGCGAGGACATTCCCCTGCTGATCGAGTACTTCATGGAACTCTACGCCCGCAAGTATAACAAGCCGGTCAGCGGCGTGCACGCGGCCGCGGTGAAAAAGCTGGAAAAATATCCCTGGCCCGGCAACGTGCGCGAGTTGCAGCACGCCATCGAGCGCGCGGTGATCATGAGTGAAGGCCGGCTGCTGCAACCCACAGACTTTCTGCTTTCCTCGGCGGATGCCCGCGAGGAGGGCCTGGTGTTCGAGAACTACAATCTTGAAGAAGTGGAGAAAACCGTGATTCGCCGCGCGATCAGCAAACACGGCGGCAATATCAGCCATGCCGCCAAGGAACTGGGCCTGACGCGCACGTCCCTGTATCGCCGGCTGGAAAAATACGGCTTGTGAGCGCCGCATGACCATGCACACCGCTGCCGCGCCCCGCTTTGCACTGTTGCCATCATTCTCCGCATGATCTATCGCCATTTTCGTTTCCACTGCATTCTGCGCGTCCTGCTGCTCGGCGCGACCATCGGCCTGCTGGCTTATCTGGCCACCCGCACGACGCTCTACGCCACCATCGCGATCGCCGCCGCGCTGGTGATGTATCAAGTGTATGACTTGATTCACTACGTCGAAAAAACCAACCGGGATTTGACGCGCTTCCTGCAATCGATTCAACACGCCGACTTTTCGCAAACCTTCACCGGCGGCGGGCTGGGCTCCTCCTTCGATGATCTCAAAGCGGCTTTTATGCGGGTGACCGACGAGTTTCGCCGCGCCCGCGCGGAGAAGGAGGAACACTTTCGCTATCTGCAAACCGTGGTGCAGCACGTCGCGATCGGCTTGCTGGCGTTCAAGGGCAACGGCGCCGTCGATCTCATCAACAATGCCGCCAAGCGGCTGTTGCGCGTGCCCCATTTGAAAAACATCGCGGCCCTGGAAGCGTTCAGTCCGGTCTTGGTCAATACGCTGCGCCGCCTCAAATCCGGCGAAAAGGCGCTGGTCAAAATCGAAGACCGCGAGGGCCTGCTGCAAGTGGCAGTGTCAGCAACGGAATTCAAGCTGCGCGACGAGCTGTTCACCCTGGTCTCCCTGCAGAATATTCAAAGCGAATTGGAAGAGAAAGAAATGGAGGCCTGGCAGAACCTGATTCGCGTGCTCACCCATGAAATCATGAATTCCGTGACGCCCATCGCCTCGCTGGCCTCCTCGATCAACGATTTACTGCCGCCGCCGGCCGCGGGCGAGGCGCCGGTCAGCCTCGAGACGGTGCAGGATGTGCGCAGCGCGGTGCAGACCATTCAACGCCGCAGCGCGGGCTTGTTGCACTTCGTGGATTCCTATCGCAACCTGACGCGCATTCCCAAACCCAATTTTCAGGTGTTCCCGGTGGCGACGCTGTTTGCGCAGGTGCAGCAGTTGATGTCCGCCAATGTGCGGCAGAGCGGCATCCGTTTCGAGACGCGCGTGGAGCCGGCCAGTTTGATGCTCACCGCGGATCCGGAGCTGATCGAGCAGGTGCTGATCAACCTGCTGTTGAATGCCATGCAGGCCTTGCAGGAGCACGCCAGCCCGCGCATCGAATTGAGTGCCTTGCTCGACGATCGCGGCAAGATCATCATCCAGGTGAAAGACAACGGGCCGGGCATCATCGCCGAAGCGCTGGCGAACATCTTCATTCCGTTCTTCACCACCAAAAAAGGCGGCTCGGGCATTGGCCTGAGCCTGTCGCGGCAGATCATGCGGCTGCATCGCGGCACCATCAATGCCCGCTCGTTTCCCCACGTTGAAACCGTATTCACGCTGAGGTTCTGATCGCATTCATGCAGCCCGATTTGAGCGTCATCATCGTCACCTACAACTCGCGCGCTGATATTGCCCGGTGTCTGCAATCCCTGCAGCAGCATTGCACTGGTGTGGCGCTGGAAGTCGTGGTGTTCGACAATGCCTCGGCGGATGGCACCGCGGATTTGGTCGCCTCTTCTTTTCCGGCGGTGCGGCTGTTGCGCCATGCCGAGAACGTTGGTTTTGCGGCCGCCAACAATCGGGCTGTCGCGCAAGCCACGGGCCGGCATCTGCTTTTTTTGAATCCCGACACGTGGGTTGACGCCGATCTCGCCTCGGCGCTGGTGCGCTTCCTCGATTCGCACGCGCCGGCCGGCGGTTGCGCACCGCGGGTCCTCAATCCCGACGGCTCATTGCAGCGCGGCTCAGTGCGCGCCTTTCCAACGTTGACCACGCTGCTTTATGACCAACTGGGATTGTCGCGCCTGTGGCCGCGCAGTCCGCGCTTCGGCCATTACTTGATGACCTGGTGGGATCATCAGCAGCAGCGGGAAGTGGAGCAACCCATGGGCGCGTGCCTGGCGGTCCGGCGCGAAGCTTTCGCGGCCGTCGCCGGCTTCGACGAAGGCTATTTTATGTACTTCGAAGATGTCGAATTGTGCCGCGCCCTGCACGACGCCGGCTGGAAAATTTTTCTTCTGCCGGAGGCGCGCGTCTTTCACGTGGGCGGCCAAAGCACCAGTCCGGTGGTGGCCAGCAACTTTCCGGAATTCTATCGCAGCATGTATCGCTACTTCCGCCGGCACCACGGCCGCACGGCCACGCTGTTGGCAAAAGTCTTGGTGACGATGGGCGAGATCGGCAAGCTCCTCACGTTGCTTGTGCTGCTGGCCACTGCAAGACTGCACGCGCGCCCGACCTACTGGCGCAGCCGGCGCCAGCAGTTTCTGAGTCACGGCCGCGTCCTGTTGCAGCATTGGTGCTATTGATGAGAATCCTTTTCATTTCACCCTATCCGCGCTCGGGCGGCAGCAGCCGGTTTCGCATTTATCAATACCTGCCTTATCTCGCAGCAAACGGCCATCAGGTTGCCGTTTGCACGTTTTTGAGTGAAACGGGATATCGCGTGCTTTATCAGCCCGGCAGGCTGGTGCGCAAAGTGTTCCTCATGCTGGCCGGCATGCTGCGCTGCCTGGCGTGGTTGCCGCGCTTGCGGCGTTGCGACGTTTGTGTGGTGCATCGCGAAGTGGCGCTGTGGGGTCCGGGCTGGGTCGAATGGCTGGTGGCGCGCCTCAGCCGCCGGCTGATCTATGATTTCGATGACGCCGTGTTCGAGGCGCATGTCAGTTTGGCGAACCGCTGGTTTGCCTTTTTGAAATCGACGCGCAAGATTCCGCGTTTGATTGCGCGCGCACACGCGGTGATCGCCGGCAACGGCTACCTCGCAGCCTATGCGCGGCAGTATTGTGTGCGGATTTTTCAATTGCCGACGCCGGTGGAAGTCAACTTGCTTGTGCCGCGGCCGTTGCCGGCTGCCGGGCCGTTGGTGATCGGCTGGATCGGCAGCCATTCGACCGCGCCTTATCTCAAGCTGGTCGAAGCGGCACTGCAGGCGCTGCTGGCGGAAATGGGCGCGCGCCTGCGCATTGAAATCATCGGCGCCGGCGATTTTCGGTTCGACGGTCTCGCGGCTCATTATCTCCCCTGGGTTTTGGAACGGGAAGTGGAGGATCTGCAGCGCTTCGATATCGGGATCATGCCCATGCCCGACAACCGCTGGACGCGCGGCAAATGCGGCTTCAAGGCGCTGCAGTACATGAGCGTGGCTATCCCGGTGGTGTGTTCGCCGGTGGGGATGAACCGCGAGCTGGTCACGCCCGGGGAGAATGGCTTTTGGGCGGAGAACACCGCGGAATGGCAGCAGGCCTTGCGCACGCTCATCTCGGATGCCGAGCTGCGGCGGCAAATGGGGCAGCGCGGCCGCCGGTTGGTGGAAGAACGATATTCCACGGCACATTGTGCTCAACGTCTCGATGCGATTTTGCAGGCCGTTGCCCATGCGTGACACTCATCAGCCCCGGCTCTTGTACCTCATCACCCGCCTCATCGTCGGCGGCGCCCAGGAAACCGTGATGCTGTTGGCGGAAATGCTCGACCGGCAGGGCTATCACGTGGAAGTGGTCAGCGGGCCGCAAACCGGCCCGGAAGGCAGCTTGATCGAGGAGTTTCGTCGCCGTGGCATCCGGCTGACGATTCTGCCGGAACTCGTGCGCGAGGTCGATCCCGCCAAAGACGTGAAGGCATTCTGGAAACTGCAGCGCTTTATCAAGGCGGGCAGCTATGACATCGTGCACACCAACAGCAGCAAGGCCGGCATTCTCGGCCGATGGGCGGCGCGCTTGGCCGGCGTTCCGGTAATCGTGCACACCGTGCATGGCTGGGGCCATCATGCGTATCAACGGCCGCTGATTCGCCGCATGTTCATTGGGCTGGAACGCGGCTGTGCCCGCCTCACGCAGCGCTTGATCGTGGTTTCGCCGCGCAATCTCGACAAGGGCCGCACGGATCGCATCGGTCGGCCGGAGCAATATCTCACCATTCGCAGCGGCATCGAGCTGGAGGCATTTCTCCATCCGCGGGCGGAGCGGGCGGAGATGCGCGCGCGGCTCAACATTCCTCTGCATGCGCCGGTGATCGGCACCGTCACGCGTTTGTCCGCGCAGAAGGCGCCAGCCGATTTTGTCGCCGCTGCCCTGGCGGTCGCGCAACGCGAGCCGGAAGCGCATTTCGTCATGGTCGGTGACGGGCCGTTGCGGCACGAAGTGGAAAGCATGATTGCAGACGGCGGCCGGCAGCAGCGCTTTCATCTTACCGGTTTGCGCCGCGACGTGGCCGAGTTGCTCACGACTTTTGATATCTTCGTGCTTTCCTCTTTGTGGGAAGGATTGCCGCGCGTCTTGCCGCAGGCCATGGCAGCGGGATTGCCGATCATCGCCACCGCGGTGGATGGCAATGCGGAAGTCGTGCAGGAGGGGGAGAACGGTATCTTGGTGCCGCCCGGCGATCGTGACGCGCTGGCAGCGGCCATGTTGCGGCTTTTGACCGATCGCGAAGCCGCTGCGCGCTTGGGCCGGCAGGGCCGCAGCCGCGTGCATGAATTCAGCGCCGAAAAAATGGTGCAGGATCATCATCAACTCTATCAGGAGTTGCTCGCCGCCAGGAGGCCGGGGGTCTGATGAGTTGTGGCGCAGTCAAGTGGCCGCTTGCAGCGGCAGGATTGACAAGATAAAGCATGAGTTCCGCGGCCATCCTGCAAGAATCCCATGAAGATTTGGGCAAAGGGCCGAGCCTTTCACCAGCTTCGTCTGAAGGACATATCGAGAGGCCACTGCAGCGGAGCGCGCCACCAAACTGACTTAATATTGTCGGGCTAATTTTTGTTCGTGGGAGAATACAGCAAGATTGACCTATGCGTTACTTCATTTACCTGTATCTCTTTCTGTTCGCCTTTCTGCTGGCCCTGATGTTCGTGCCATTGGCGCGCAGACTCGCCATTCGCCTGGGCGTGATCGATCAACCGCAGGGCCGCAAGGCGCATGGCCAGCCGACGCCGCTGCTCGGCGGACTCGCAATCTACAGCGCGTTCATGCTGACACTGGTGCTGCACGTCGCCGGTTACTTCAGCTTTCAGCAAGCTGGCTGGTTTGCACAGGCGTTTCCATTTTTGCCCGGTGAAATCGGGCGCCTGGTGCACACCCTGCCGAAATTGCTCGCCATCAGCGCCGGCGCCACGCTGATGGTGGTTCTCGGCTTCGTGGACGATCGCCGCGGTTTGAATTTTTCCTACAAGATCAAATTCGCCATTCAAATCCTTGCTGCCGGCTTGCTGGTGGCGGCCGGCGTGCGCACCGATTTGATGCCCTCGCCGTTTTTGAATGCCCTGGTCACGATGGTGTGGGTGGTGGGCATCACCAATGCCTTCAATCTTCTCGACAACATGGACGGCCTGTCGGCGGGCGTGGCGCTGATTGCCGCGGCCATGTTGCTGGTGATCACCATTGCGCAGGATCAGTTTTTTTCCGCGATGGCGTTGTGCCTGCTGGCCGGCGCGCTGCTCGGTTTCCTGCGCTACAACTTTCCGCCCGCGCGTATCTTCATGGGCGACACCGGCAGCTTGTTCATCGGCTTCTTGCTCGCCGCGTTGTCGATCACCAGCAGCTACGTCGTGCCGCAAAGCGCCTCGATGATTCCGGCGTTGATGCCGCTGCTCGTGCTCAGCCTGCCGATTTTCGACACGCTCTCGGTCATCATCATTCGCCTGCGGGAACGCCGCCCCATCTTTCAAGGTGACCGCCGCCATTTCTCGCACCGGCTGGTCGACCTCGGCATGACGGCGCGCGGCGCCGTGGTCTTCATCTACCTCGTTGCCGCCACTATCGGCATTGTGGCGGCGCTGTTGCCCTATCTGCCGCTCTGGGGCGAGATTCTGGTGTTGCTGCACACCGTCTTGGTTTATGTGATGATTACCGTGCTGGTGCACATTGCGCGGCGCCGGCGCCAGGCGGCCGAGCCTGCGCCACGGCGCCAGCCGCTGCCTTCGGCAGAGCCCGAGTGAAGCGGTTGTGGAATTCACACGAACCTGAAAATTTATGCCGGAAAAACCTGTTGGAATTTTGCCAAAGGTTTCTATGTTTTGAGTCATTGAATGGCAAGCATGAGCACGACGGTGTGCCCAGCGAAACAACTTGCAAGCCGGCCGGTGGCCGAAAGGAGAAATTGCATGTCTCATCCCGTAGTTCTGAGTGATAGCACATTTGAGCAGGAAGTGTTGAAAGCCGATATGCCCGTGCTGGTTGACTTTTGGGCGGAATGGTGTGGTCCGTGCAAGATGATTGCGCCCGCAATCAACGAGCTTGCCGGCGAGTATGCCGGCAAAGCCAAAATCGCGAAACTGGACGTGGACAGCAATCAGGTGATCGCCAGCCAGTACGGCATTCGCAGCATCCCGTCTTTGTTGATCTTCAAAAATGGTCGCGTCGTGGATCAAATCGTCGGCGCGCTGCCGAAACAGCGAATCAAAGAACGTTTGGATGCCACGCTCTAGCATTTCAAACGACGGAAGAAACAGAAAAGCATCCGCGTGTGCGGGTGCTTTTTTTGTTTGGGAATACCTGCCGATGAATCGTCATTATCATTACGATGTGTTGGTCGCCGGCGGCGGCCCTGCCGGTTTGAGCGCCGCATTGGCCGCTGCCCAGGGTGGCCTGCGCGTTGCCGTGTTGGAACGCAGCAGGGAAATCGGCTATCCGATTCACACCAGCGGTGGCAGTTGGATTCAGGATCTGCATCGCCTCGGTATTCCCGACCGGTTCATGCATCCGATTCGCGCCGGCCGTTTTCTGGCGCCCGCCGCACAAGCCACCTTCCACTATGACGAGCCGGTGAGCTGCATTCTCGACGTGCGCGGGCTTTATCAGCATCTCGCCGTGCTCGCCGCCCAGGCCGGCGCTGAGATCTTGCCGGCAACGCGCGTCGCGAGCGTGATCCTGGCGCAGGAGAAGCCGTGCGGCTTGCGGGCCGGCAAGGCCGGTGAATTCTTTGCACCGCTGCTCATCGATGCCACCGGCATGGTCGGTCTGCTTGCCAGGGAGCTTGGCTTGCGGGAACCGCCGCAGCGCTATGGCTTGGGCGCAGAGTGTGACGTGGTTGCCGCCGAATGGCCGGCGGATACGATTGCGCTGTTGGTCGGCAGTCTGGTTGGGCCGGCAGGATACGGCTGGCTTTTCCCGCACGGCGACGGCCGCGTGCGCATCGGTGTGGGCTTGCTTCATCCGGACACTGCCGCGCAGCCGGAACTGGCCCTGCAAGCGTTGCTGGAAAAATTGCGTCGCGGCAAGATCCACGACCTGCGGCTCAGCGCGGCTGCGGCTGTGGAATATCACACCGGTGCGATTCCTGCCAGCCCGCCCTTGCGCCGCACTTCGGCTGACGGCTTGCTGGTGGTCGGCGATGCCGCCGGTTTGATTGCCACGCTGGTGGGAGAGGGGATTCGATTTGGGATCGAATTGGGCCGCCTTGCCGGCACCGTGGCCGTTGCAGCGCATCGTTGCGGCCGCTTCGATGCCGCTTTTCTTGCGCGCTATGAGCGCCAGTGGCGGGCACGATACGGCCGGTTGTTTCAGCGCATGGCACTCGCCAACCGCCGCCTCGCGGGATATGGCGATCAGGCGTGGAACGAGAAGATTCAACTGCTGGCGCGCTTTCCGGCCGCGGCGATTCCGCCGTTGCTGCGCGGCGAGTGGCACGCCGCTGCGCTGCGCCAGGCGCTGTGGCAAAATCGCCGGCATCTGCGGCGCTCCTTTCTGCAACGGTGGGCCGGCAACGCGCGTGCCCAAGCCGGCCCAGCCGGATAAACTTCTTGATTTTTTAGGGCCGGTTGTCTACATTGCGCCGTTCAAAAGCAGTACTGGCCACCATCACTCCGCACTTTTTCGAGAGAAGATGCCTGCACCAAGCAAATCTTCTTTTCTTTTTCAGGACTGACACAACTGAGGACTGCATCATGGTAGCACTGATCATGGCCGGTGGAGCCGGCACGCGGTTTTGGCCAAAGAGCAAAGAGAATCACCCGAAGCAACTCCTGCAAATCATCGGCACCGGCACGATGCTGCAGAACACCGTTCGCCGATTGCTCCCAATCATTCCCCCGGAAAAGGTTTTCATCGTATGCAAGCAAGCGCACCAGCAGGAAATTGCCCGGCAATTGCCGGCGGTGCCGCAGGAGAATATTATCGTCGAGCCGCAGGGCAAAAACACCGCGCCCTGCATCGGCCTGGCGGCGCTATACATTCAACGGCGGTTCGGCGATGAGGTGATGATCGTGCTGCCGGCCGATCATCTGATCGAGGCGGAGGACAATTTCCGCCAGACGCTGCTCGACGCCGCCCAAATCGCGGCGGAAAAGGAGGTGCTCATCACCATCGGCATCAAGCCGACTTTTCCGGCAACGGGCTACGGTTACATTCAGTTCAGCGACGAAACCGTTTCCGCCGGCACCGCCACTGCCCGGCGCGTCAAGACTTTCGCGGAGAAACCCAATCTCGAGACCGCCAAGGTTTTTCTGGCCAGCGGCGATTTCTTGTGGAACAGCGGCATTTTCGTCTGGCGGGTGTCGGTCATCCGGGAGCAGTTCGAGGAACATCTGCCGCATCTCAACGACGGCCTGCGTGAAATCGCGGAGTATCTCAACACCCCGGCCGCAGCAGAGATCATCACCCGGGTCTATCAGCAAATCAAGAGCATCTCGATCGACTACGGCGTGATGGAAAATGCGCGGAACGTGCTGGTGTTGCCCGCCAATTTCGGTTGGAATGATCTGGGGAGTTGGGATGAAGTGTACAAGCTTCTGCCGAAGGACAAGGACGGCAACGCAGTGGGCGAGGGCGAGCACGTGTTGCTGAACAGCTCGGGCTGCCTGATCGAGGTCGCCGGCAAAACCGTGGCCGCCGTGGGTCTGCACGACCTGATCATTGTTGAAACCGAGGAGGCCTTGTTGCTCTGCCCGCGCGACAGCGCCCAGGAGGTGAAGGACGTGGTGGACCTGTTGAAACGCCGAAAAAAAACGAATCTGCTTTGAGTCTATGAAAGAGGAAGAAATACTGACCAGCCTGGAGAAGCTGCTGGCGAGCCTGAGTGTCGAGTTGCGCTATGAAAAAGGTGATTTTACCGGCGGCTACTGTCTGGTGAAGGAGAAGCCGATGATGATCATCAACAATGCGCTCAATCCGGCGCAGCGCATCCGCATCCTCGCGCGCGAGCTGGCGCAGATGAACCTGGAAAACGTGTTCATCGTGCCGGCGCTTCGCCAGGTGCTGGATGAAGCCATTGCGACAAACGCAGCCAGCGAGGATGGCCAACCGCAGAATGGAGTCTCACTCGAAAGCGTTTAGGAGCATGTATGGACAAGCTGGACCTGGTGCCCTTCTTCAATGAATCCTTGTTTGTGCCCGCGCTGCAGGCCAAATCCAAGGAGGGGGTGCTGGAAGAGCTGGTGACTTGTTTTGTGAACAGCGGGTTCGTCCGCAATCCCGCCATCGTCTTGGAGATGATTCATCGCCGTGAGCAATTGGGCAGCACCGGCATCGGCCACGGCCTCGCGATTCCACACGGCCGCTCCACCGCCGCGCCCGAGCTGATGATTGCGTTTGGCTGCTCCAAGAAGGGGATCGAATGGGAGGCGATGGACGGCGAGCCGGTGCATCTCGTGTTCATGGTGATTGCGCCCCCGCAGGAACAGGACAACAAATATCTGCCGGTGTTGGGCCGGCTCGTCGAAATCCTCAGTCATTCCCGCGACCGCGACAAATTCCGCAACGTCAATTCCTTCTCCGACTTCATCAAACTGCTCAAAAACTAATGGCTGAAAAAATCCAAACCCCGATCGAATTCCTGGTCGCGCTACAGGATCTCGACATCATGCTCAAAGAGATCGAGGAAGTGAAAGCGCTCGGCTTCGAAGTGGACAACGAGGGCAAGACCACGCTGGGCCGCGCCCGCGAAGAGCTGGCGGCCAAGATCAAGAAGCAGTTGGTCAACAACTATGAGCGGCTGCGTTCCCGCTACAAACGCGCGATCGTGCCGGTCAAGGACGACACCTGCCTGGGATGCTTCATGCGCGTGCCCACCTCCGTCACCTCGCATGGCCGTACCGATCAGGAAGTTCTGACCTGCGAAAACTGCGGCCGTTTTCTGTACTGGCTCTCCTAACAGGAAAGCGCCGCCCCCGCCGGCCGGCCCGCCCGTGGGCAGAGTAGGCCTGTTCATCCGCGCCCGCATCGGCCGGCGCTCGGCAGCAGTGCGCGTGCCCGATTACAGCGGCTTTTCATAAAGGCGATACTTCTTGTAGAGATTGGCGCCCAGCAGTTGCATGCCGCGGTTGATCGGGATGTTGGTTTCGAGCGTCCACGAAAACTCCCCGCTGTCGAATCCCGCTGCAATTCCCCGCCGATAGGTCTCCATGTAAAGCGCGGAACCGATGCCGCTCACGTTCTGCAGCCGTTTGACCACGCCCAGCGTCAACACCCGAATCGAGCGAATTTTTCTGGCATGATAGAGAACCTTGAAAATGCCGAACGGCAACAGCCGGCCGTTGATCTTGTGCAACGCCTGGTTGAAATCCGGCAGGGAGAGAGAGAAACCCACCGGTTCGCCTTCCTTTTCGGCAAAGAGCACGAGGCGCGGGTCCACCACCGGTTTCAGCTCGCGCGCCATGAACTCGAATTCCGCGTCCGTCATCGGCACGAAACCCCAATTGCTGCTCCAGGCATCGTTGTAGATCTGCTTGACGATTTCGACTTCCCGCCAGAATTTCCTGCGGTCGAGCGTGCGCATCTTGATGCCTTGTTCGGAGAGCACTTTCTCGCCGACGCGCTGGATTTTGGGATTGAGCTCGGTGCTCTTGTCCATCTGCCAGGCATAGAGTTCCATCGCCTTGCCGAAGCCGGCCTGCTCCAGCAGAGCCACATAGTAGCTGGGATTGTAGGTCATCATCACGACCGGGGGCCGGTCGAAACCGTCCACCAGCAAGCCCCAGGTGTCATTCGAAGAATAGTTGGCCGGGCCGCGCAGGATCTTCATGCCCTTCTGCCGCGCCCAGGTTGTCGCGGTTTCCAGCAGCGCGTTGGCGACTTCCTGATCCGCGATCGTCTCAAAAAAGCCGAAAAAGGCGCATTGCTCGTCGTGAAAGCGATTATGGTTGTTGTTCAGGATGGCGGCGATGCGGCCGACCAGCTCGCCGTTGCGGCGGGCCAGGAAGAACTCGGCTTCGGAATGTTGAAAGAAGGGATGTTTCTTGCGGTCGAGCAGTTTCTTCATGTCCATGATCAAGGGGGGCACCCAATGGGGGTTGCCGCGATAAATCTGCCACGGCAGCATGATGAACTCGCGCAGCCGGCGTGGACTGTCAACGGGAATAATCTCGATTTTGGACAATGGCCTCTCCCTCAGCGAAGATGGTCGAGAGTCTTGCGCTCTCGCCGCAGGGTTTCAGAGCCTGCAGGTGGATTGGGTGTGCGTCCTGGTGGTTGCAGTCCGGAAAAGAAAGAGTTCTGCCACGGGCAGGCCGTGGCAGAAAGAACGGTGGGCGGTCCGCCGGCGCAGGTTCAGGAAATCAACCCGAACTGACGTCCGACGCGCGCGCAGGTCGCGATGATATGATCGAGATGCTCATCGGTGTGCGTCGCCATGAAGCTGGTGCGGATCAAGCCCTGGCCCGCGGGCACGGCGGGAGAGATGACGGGGTTGGTGAAGATGCCGTTTTGGAAAAGCAACTGCCAGAAGTCGAAGGTCTTGCGATCTTCGCCGACGTGAATGGGAATGATCGGGGTTTGCGAGCGGCCGGTCTTGAATCCCAGCTCGTCAAAGGCGGCTTTCACCTTGCGGACGTTGCGCCACAGCCGCTCGATGCGCTCCGGCTCCTGTTCCAAAATCGTCAGGGAGGCGAGCACCGCGGCCGTGGCCGCCGGCGGCATACTGGCGGAGAAAATGAGCGAACGGGCGTGATGCTTGATGTAGTCGATCACATACGCATCACCGGCGACAAAGCCTCCGATCGAGGCGAACGACTTGCTGAAGGTGCCGAGCACGATGTCGATCTTGTGTTCCAGGCCGAAATGCTCGCCGGTGCCGCGGCCGTGCTTGCCCAGCACCCCGATCGAATGCGCATCATCCACCAAAATGCGGGCGTTGTGCTGCTCGGCCAGACGCACCAGGTTGGGGAGGTCGACGATGTCGCCCTCCATGCTGAACACGCCATCGACCACAATGAGCTTGCCGGGGGCGTTTTCATGCTTGCGCAACAGCCGCTCCAAGTCCTCCATGTCGTTGTGGCGATAACGGGTGACGTGCCCGAAGGACAAGCGGCAGCCGTCCACGATGCTGGCATGGTCGGCGCGATCGGCAAAGATCACATCGCCCTTGCCGACCACGGTGCTGATCACGCCCAGATTGGTTTGAAAACCGGTGGAAAAGCACAACGCCGCTTCCCGATTCATGAATTTCGCCAGACGGCGCTCGAGTTCCTCATGCAATTCCAGCGTGCCGTTGAGAAAGCGGGAACCGGTGCAGCCGGAGCCGAATTCTTCCACGGCTTTGAAGACGGCTTCTTTGACGCGGGGATCCTGGGTGAGCCCGAGGTAGTTGTTGGAGCCCGCCATGATCAAGCGGTGGCCCTTGATGGTGACTTCGATGTCGGCGCCCGAGGAAATGGCTTGAAAATAGGGGTACCAGCCCTCCGCAATCGCTTCTTGTGCCCGGGTGAACTTGCGACACTTCTCAAACAAATCCAATTTTTCTTCCTCCTCCCTTGAGATTTCACACGAATCTGCTCACGTAACTATCGACACGCGGGACTACTGTGCACTCTTGCTGCCATGGACGAGTCGTTCTTTGGCCGTGGCTATCAGGTGAATCTCGTGCAGCACCCGGCGCTGCGCCCGCCGGCTCACCGGATTCACCCAATCTCACTGTGTTGGGGGTCATGCGCTTCGAGGTTGCAGCGCACCACGCAATCGAATGGCCGAAAATATAACCAGGGAGTGTATCTAAAGCAAGCTTTAATCTGGCGTAACATTTGGCCTGGCCATGGCCGCACCCGCCATTTTCAAGCAGCAGGCGCGGTCGGAACTGCGTTTGGCATCAGCGCCACTCACCGCGCAACTCGTCGGTGATTTCAGAGTAGCCCTGGGTGACCTCCCATTTTGCAAAATCGAGCTCGAGCCACTGATTGTTGATGCGCAACACCAGGCGCCGCTGGTTGGGATAATAGCGCAGAAACTGGCTTTCGAACAGCGGGCAGGCTTCCGCCAGCACCGGCAGGCCATTGAGCAGGCGCCGCACCGTGCCGGTGGCGGCATTGTAGGAAAACAGCATGCGGTCGCCGTAGCTGGTGGTATATCTCACGCGGTTGGTGGCCTCGGCGTCGCGATCGATGGTGAGTTTGGCCACTTCGCGCACGCGGCGCTGGAACTCTTCAAAGCTGGCGTTCTCCAGCGGCGTGCTGACTTCGATCACGAAACCGTTGCGCCGGCCTTCGGAAACAAACAGCCGGCCGCCCGGAATCTTTTCGAAACGAAACGGCTGCATCGGCAGCACGGCGATGAACGTGCCGGCCGCGCGGCAGAAAATCCATTCTCCCGGCTGCAGGCTGGCGCCCTCGCTGGCAGCCGCGGAAAAATCCTGCAGATCCTCCGAGAAAAAGCCGTTCAGCCGGACGTGCGTGAGCGTATCGGGCGCGTCATAGAGGCCCAGCAAAACATTGCGATGCTGAAACAACCTTTCGTAGGCCGAGGCGCCGGTGAGGCGCACTTCCTGGCTGCGACGGCTGCGCGGCGAGTTGGCTTCCGCCAGCATCACACGCGGCTCCTCGGCGCGAAACAGCGCCAGCTCGCGCGCGCTGGTGGAAGGATAGGTAATGAACAGTGTCGGCCGGTCGTCCGTTTCGGAGAGATAGGTCAGGCCCCAGGAGTGCTGGTGGGTCGGGTAGAACAATCCGCCTTGTTGCGACCCGAGAATATACTGCTTGGTGACATAGGCATACTTGCACACCATGGTTTCTTGCTTGGGTGCGGGGCGCAAAAAGCGGGCGGCGCTTTTGCGCTCGAGATGCACATACCCGCCCAGCGGATCGCGGTTGGTGGCCAGTTCGAGAATCACACTGGCCAGCTCGAAGCTGCTGAGCGAGGCGAACAGCAACTCCGGGCTGGGCGCCATCCGGCCCGCGCCAAAATAGAGCCAGGCAAAGCCCGCGCTCAACGCGTCGCGCGGCGACATGATTTGCGCTTCGGAGATGCGGCTGTGTGCGCCGGCATACAAACCGTCCAAATGTTCCGAGGCAAAATCGAGCATGATCAGGTTCAACACCACTTTCAGGCGCTTGCGGAACAGATCATCGCGGGTGAATTCGTGCATCAGCGCGAGCGTGGCGAAGAAAGACGGCATGAATTGCGGGGAATCATATTCGCTCTGGCCGTTTTCCACCAATTGATTGATCCAGGCGGTGAAATAGCTCTTGGCTTCCAGCAGGTTTTCCGCTGAGGATTTGCCGTTGAACCATTGTTCCGCTGGCGTGTCCGGCCAGGTTTCCGCCGCCAGCAGCAGAGCGGCATAGTACATGTGCCACTCGTGTTCCGCCTCTCCCCGCCGGGTCGGCACCTCCGCCAGCGACCGCTTGATGCTTTCCGCCAAAGCATAGGGCAGGTTCTGCCGGCCGAAGAGATAAATCGCCACGCGATAGAAGGCATCGCCGGGCGCGGTTGCAGGCTTGGCCAGCAGTTCGCCCAGCATGCGGTGGGCTTCGGAAATGCGTTCGCCGGTGGCGTAGCGTGCGGCCACACCTGCGAAGCTGGGCTGGCGTTCCTGTTCGACAAAGTGCATCAGCAGCAATTGGCCGCGGATTTCGATTTCATTTTGCCCGCTGCCGGCCGAATCCGGCTGCGTTTGCGCCGGGCAGAGGGAAGCGAGGGCGAGAGTGCTCAGCAGCACACTGGCGGCGCGTTTCAGCTTGGGGAAAATGGAAGGCAGGCGCTGCGAATTCCGTGCGGCCGTGCCGGCAGAGGGAAGTGTTTGCATGTCGAGTCCTTCTGATGCAGTTGCAGGGATGATGGAGGCGAGGTCCGCCTCGCCGTTCCGGCTGATTGCCGGCGCAACCCCCAAAGGGGTCACCCAGTGGCGGCTGCCACTGGGTGGTTGGTGTCCATCCGAAATCGCGAACTTTTAAGGAAACGTTCCTGCACCGGCTTGGCCGTGGCATCAAAAACTTCAGCGTTCCCACCACACTCGAAGCTTTAGCGACCTCGGCTCAGCCGAGGTTGGAACATCTTCGGACAGGCACTCATTATGGATAAATGCCGCGCAAGCGAATGGCTTCGGCGACGCGGTCGATGCCGAGGATGTAGGCGGCCAGCCGCATCCCGACCTGATACTTCTGCTTCATCTTGAGCACTTCCTGGAAGCTGGTGACCATGACTTCGCGCAGATAGCTGGTCACGTCGTTTTCGCGCCAGAAGAAGTGATAATTGTCCTGCACCCATTCAAAATACGAGACGGTCACTCCGCCGGCGTTGGCGAGAATATCCGGCAGGATGAAGACGCCCTTCTGCTCGAGCATCTTGTCCGCGTCCGGCGTGGTGGGGCCGTTGGCCGCCTCGCCGATGATGCGGGCGCGAATGCGGCCGGCATTGTGTCGCGTAATCTGATTCTCGGTGGCCGCCGGCACCAGCACTTCGCACTCCAGCGTGAGCAACTCGTCATTGCTGATTACCTCGGCGCCGGCAAAACCCTTGAGCGTGCCGGTTTTTTCTTTGTGAATGAAGGCCCGCTCCAGGTCGATGCCGTTTTTGTTGTAGAGGCAGACGGACGAGTCGGAAATGCCGATGATGCGCATCTGATGTTCGAGCTGCAGATATTTCGCCGCAACCGTGCCGGCATTGCCGAACCCTTGAACCACGGCGCGGCTGTCTTTGAGATTCAATTTGAGGTGTGCGGCAGCCTCGGCGATGGTGAACACACAGCCGCGCCCCGTGGCTTCGGCGCGGCCGCGCGAGCCGCCGAGCGAGAGCGGCTTGCCGGTCACGACGCCGGGCACGGCATAGCCCTTCATCATGCTGTAGGTGTCCATGATCCAGGCCATCACCTGGGGGTTGGTGTAGACATCGGGTGCGGGAATATCACGCTCGGGGCCGATCATGGGGATGATCTCCGTGGCGTAGCGCCGGGTGAGGCGCTCCAATTCGCCGCTGTCCATGTTTTTCACGTCGCAAATGACGCCGCCCTTGCCCCCGCCAAAAGGCAGATTGACCACCGCGCACTTCCACGTCATCCAGGTCGCGAGCGCGCGCACTTCATCCAGCGTTACCTCGGGATGATAGCGGATGCCGCCCTTGGCCGGGCCGCGCGCCGTGCTGTGCTGCACGCGATGGCCGGTGAAAATCTGAATGCGACCATCACGCATGCGCACCGGAAAATGAGTGGTCAATTCGCGCTCGGGCAGCCGCGCGCGCTGCCACAAATCATACTGCAGGTCCATGACTTTTGCCGCTTCGTCGTAGACCGTCAGAGCCGACTCCCAAGGATTGTACTCGGGCTGCGCATTTTGTGCCATAGGAAACTCCCATCGTTTTGCACTGCGAAACAACTTGTTGATTGACTACCGGCGCTCCGAAACACCGGCATGATCTTCTCTCACATCCACGTTTCATTTGGGCCAAGCCCACGCGGGGAATTGATCCCATGCAATGTCGAACACCGGTGCCGCGCAACCATAGATCGCCAGCGTGATGATGACGGCACCGATCAGATTCAGCCAGAATCCCGTCTTCGCCATTTGCGGCACGGTCACGTGGCCGGAGGCAAAAACGATGGCATTCGGCGCGGTTGCCACCGGCAGCATGAACGCGCAGGAGGAAGAGATTGCCACTGCGATCATGAGCGGCAGCGGATTCATGTGCATGGCCTGCGCGGTGGCGGCCGCAATCGGCATGAAGATGGTGGCAGTCGCGGTGTTGGAGTTCACCTCCGTGAAAAAGGTAATGGCCAGGCAAACCAGCAGGATCACCGCCAGCGGCGGCAGGCCGGCGAGCAGTTGCAGCCGCTCACCAACCCACACCGACAAACCCGTGGCAACGAAGGCCGCAGAAACCGCCAAGCCGCCGCCGAAGAAGAGCAGGATCCCCCACGGCACCTTGGTTGCTGTCTTCCAATCGAGCAGAAACTCGCCCCGTTTCCAGTCAACCGGAATCAGGAACAAGAGTATGCCGGCGGTCATGGCAATCGTGGAGTCCGTCACTTTCTTGTGCAAAGCGAGCGAGCTGGCCCAACCGGGCAGGCGAAACATGCCGAGGTCAATATCCACCCTAAACACCCAGGCCAGGGCGGCGCTCACAAAGATGAGCAAGGTGAATCGTTCCCCGCGTGACATGCGGCCGAGCTTGCGGAGTTCTTCGACAATGACCTCCTGGGTCTTGGAGGAATCGACCCGGCCCACGGGAAAGAGCACGCGCGTCATCAATAGCCACGCGATGGGAATGAACAAGATGACGGTCGGAATGCCGAAGCTTGCCCAACGCACGAAGTCGATCTCGGGACCATCGGGGAACAGCTTCTCGACGTTGCTGGCGAAAATCAGATTCGGCGCGGTGCCCAGCAGCGTGCCCATGCCGCCGATGTTCGAAGCATATGCAATACCCAACATCAGGCAGGTCTGCAGGTGCCGCACCGGCTCCTGCGCTTCCCCGCTCGCGCCTTCCACCAATTGTGAAATGACCGCCGCGGTGATGGGATACATCATCATGGTGGTGGCGCTGTTGGAAATCCACAGCGAGAGGAAGGCGGTGGCGCACATGAAGCCCAAGACCAGGCGCCTCGGGCTGGCGCCGATCAGGCGGATGATGTGCAGCGCCAGGCGTTTGTGCAGGTTCCAGCGTTGCATCGCCATCGCAATGAAAAAGCCGCCCAGAAACAAATAGATGATCTCATCGCTGTAGTTGACGGTCACCGCGCTCATCGGCAGGATGCCGAGGAAGGGGAAGAGCACCATTGGCAGCAACGCCGTGGCCGGCATTGGAATCGCCTCCGTGATCCACCACAGCGCCATCAGCAGGCTGGTGGCGAGCAGGCGGCGGGCCTCGACCGCAAGCCCGGGGGTAAGCTCGGGACACAGCATGAGGGCGAACAGCAGAGGGCCGGCAAACAATCCGATTTTGCGGCGGCGGCCAAACGGTGCGTCGGATAACTCATCGTGGACAGGCGGCGGTGCTTCCATGAGGTCGTTGCGCTTGTGCAGGTCAAGTCGGCATTCCCCTCGCGGGTATTCCTGCATGCCGGGCGCCTGCCGTGAGCAAGAACACGATGGCGGAAGTTCTGTATCTATGTTGACCGCGAAGGCAGTTTCGCTGTGTTGTGTCGGATGAGGCTGCGGACCACGGGCAATGAGGCGCGCGCCCCGGTCAACTGGGATAGCGCTTCATCTTTTTCCATTTCCAACCAAAGAGGCGCGCGCCGAGTTTGCGCGACCAGCGGTAGCGCGAGGCCCATTTGCGCAACACATGATGATCATGACTGGGGCTTCCGTCCTTGCGCATGGTCTGCACCGGCGTGAACCGCAAGCCGGCGAGCGTCGAGCGCACGGCCCGCAACCGGGCTTCTTCCTGCAGCAATTCGGCTTCTGTGCACAAGCCTTTTTGGACGAGAACGTTGATAACGGCTTCGAGTGAAAGCTGATCCTGGGTGAGGGCGGCGTGCGGCTTCTCCGGCCAGTGCTCATCGTTTTCTTCTGCCGCAGCAGGTAGGGGGGCGCGATCCTCGCGCGGAAGAGAGTTCGTGAGGTCAACCATGTGCTGATCCTTGCGCTGATGGTACGGCTCTTGGGAACGGCCGAATGTATTTTTTTTCCGCTCAAAACGCAAGGCCGAAAAGCCGCGGCCAATTCGCTGATGACGGGCGATTAACACTTTGCCGCATGGCATTGCCCAGGTGCCGATTCATTGCCGAGTCGTCTCTCGCGGTTGGCGTTTGCCCTTGCGCTGCGGATCTTCCGCATCGGTTGCTGACGCTCATTTGCGCCGCTCAGATTCTGCCGGGGTCGCGCCAAGCAACATGCGTGAATCCTTCTGCTCGCCCGGCTCGGAAGAATAGATCTGCGTCTGCGGACCCACGCCCTCCACGTCGGCAAAGACGAACTTCACCATGCCGGCATTCATGCGCGCAAAGAGATTCGGCGGTTCGCCGGCAGAGGCCGGCCGGTAATAAAACCAGAATTCCAGGGACTTGATCGAAGCGCCCGGTAGCGGAAGATCGATCCAGTGCTCATGCAGAATCTCATCCGGCGGCCCGTAGAGAAGATAAACCCGGCCGCGTGCGGTTTCCCAGCCGGCGCGCCGGCCTTCGCGAAAACTCTCGTTAGCGTACTTCCGCCGCTGCTCATAGGCGTCCTTCGCTTCGTTTCCTGGCGTGGTAGAATCAGGGTCGCGTTTGCTCCAAAACTCCGCCGCGAACCGCTGCAGTTCTTCCGCGGTATGAATCTGCTTGAAGGCTTTGCGCTCCGCGGAATTACCGAAATAGGCGACGGCGGGCGTGACGCGCTGTTTGAGTGCTTGGGGCCCGTCCACCGCTGTCGATTTCTTCATCGTTTTGATAAACCAGATGCTCCCCATCACCAGAACCGAGCCCGCGCTGGCAACGTAGACCCAGGCCGGGGTCGGGGGATCCAGGTGGCGCGAATGCGGATTGGAGAACGCAAGCAAGCTGGGGGCCAGTGCCAATACCACGATACGGCTCATCATGGCCGACTCTCCTCGATATATTCTCGTAGCGTAGGCTGCCAGCCTGACAACGAGGGTGAGCCGGAAGCGTGCACGAAAGTATCTTGTCGGTTGTGATCGTTCTTCCCGAGCAAATTCGGCATGTGAAAGGCGTGAATCACAGCAGGCGGCATGCGCTTCAAATACAGACAAGTTCGTTGAAATGCAGAAGCCGCGCAAGTCATGGCAGGGAGGGCGGTGCAATCCCTCGGAAAGCCAACGGCGATGGTGAGACGCCACACTTCTTGATCATCGTGGCGGCTGAGCTGAGGGCGGAACAAGACTGCACTCAGATCAGTTGGCGCGCGTGATGCGCCACCAATCAGGAGAGGGTCTCCCGTGAGTCTGTTTGGAATGAACCAGGTGAGATACTGGGCGCGCGGCCGGCGGAAACCGCACGCCCAGTGTTTGGGAGGAGCTCGACATCGACAAAGCTGCCGATGAAATCCGGGTGAGGCCGGCGGGAACCGCACGCCCAGTGTTTGGGAGGAGCTCTTTTCGACAAGGCGTCGCGCCGGCGTCCTTCTGCAAAGGTTATCAGAAAGAAGCCGGCGTGATCAAGTCGCAAGTTTACTTCATCAACACGAGCTTCTTCTGCGCGGTGAATTCGCCCGCTTTGATCACGTACAAATACACGCCGCTCGCCACGCGGCTGCCGCGTTCGTCGGTCGCATCCCACACGAGATCGTGCCGTCCGGCGCTCAATTCACCTGCCACCAGCCGCTTCACGAGCTGGCCGCTCATGTTGTAGATCGCCAGGGTCACCTCACCTGCTTCCGGCAGGGCAAAGCCGATGGTGGTGGTGGGATTGAAGGGATTGGGATAGTTCTGCATCAACTCGAAGCTTGCCGGCAACGCAGTCGCGGCCTCGGTCACTTGCACCGCCTCGCTGATTTTCGCAAGCGTCAATCCCGCGGTGGCCGTTGTTCCCCGGAACTCGATCTGGTCGATATAGACATCATCATTGTCGGCACTGGCATCGCACAGGAAGCGAAGGCGCGCATTGCTCGGGAAGTTGTAGGTGCTGCGCGGGATCGTCACCACCGCGTGATAGAACACGTTGTTCTGCACGCTGCCCGCGCGCGCAATGGCGGCCACGGTTTGCCAGGCGGAACCGTTGTAATATTGCACCCAGAAGTCTTCATTCAATTCCATGCTGACCATGATAAAATAGAAATCAACTTCCAGAGTGTTGTAGCCGGTGACGTTGTAGCTTCCGGTGTGATAGAATGACGAAGCGGTGCCGCTGTTGTCCTGGATGTTCGCCGCAGCGTTGCCCTGATAGGCATAGGTGCCGCCGGTATAGCGCGACATGTCTGAACCGCCGTCGGTGTAGCTGCCCATGCCGGTTTCGAAGTTGTCGGAGGTGATGACCACCCAGCCGCTGCCTGCGGGGTTCACCGTGATGTTCATGAGTGCCTGATCGCTGCCGCCACGGCCGTCTTCGACGCGCACCGTGAACTGATTCGTGCCCACGTCGCCACTGCCCGGTGTGCCGGAGAGCGCGCCGTTGCTCGCCACGCTCAACCACGCCGGGCCGCTCACTTTTGAAAAGGTCAGGGGATCGTTGTCCGGATCGGTGGCATCGCCGGCAAGTGATGCGCTGTACGCCACCCCTTCGGTCGCACTCGGCTTGTTGAGCGGATCATTGGTGAAAGACGGCGGATTGTTGCCCGGCACGGTCACGCTGATTTCATCGAAAGCAAAGCCGTCGGTGGTGATCGGGTAATCGTCATACTGCTGGAACTTGACAATGAACGTGCTGGTCAGGCTCAGGCCGTTGGCTGCCGCCAGCGCATCCAGATCAAGATTGAAGCTTTGCCAGGCCGTGCTGCTGCCGCTCAAGCTTTGCACTTTGACGAAGTTGGTGCCGCCGTTATTGGAGAAATAAACGCCGTCCTGCGAATGCGTTTCGTCGCTGAACTCCTTCCAGCGAAAAGCCAGATTCACTTGCGACTGGCCGGCAAGATTCAGATGCAGCCAGGCTTCGTTTTGATTGAGCACGCCGCTGCTGCTCACATCCATGACCAGGTGATAGCTGCCGGCATAAGGCCCGTTGGTATTGAGCACGCGAATGCGGCCGGCGCTGTTGGATTTGTAGGTGTTCCAGTGATTATCCAGCGCCCCGCTCTCGAAGCCCGTGTAGTACGGCAGGGTGGCATATTCTGCCGGCGGCTGCGGAATCGTTCCGACGCCGACCGCCAGCCAGGCTTCGGCGGTGGCGAGCGCCTCCGGTGAGCCGGCACCATACAATCCTTCCGCGGCTGCGATGGCGCCGCTGCGCGCGGCATTGTAATTCGAGCTGGAGGTCAAGAACGAGTTGTTGTTGGTGTAGGCAATGGCTGCCGCTTTGGTGAGGCCCTGGGCGGGGACGTTGTAGTTGTAGCCCACATCATTGGTGCCGCTGCCGCCTTCCACCAACAAATAGAACCAAAAATTCTGCACGCCGCTGTTGGTGTGCACCCCGCCGTTGTCGCCGGTGCCGTTGTACCAATAGGTGCCTTGATAGGTATCGGGATCGCTGAACTCGTTGGGGTTGCGCATATTGCGGATGCCCAAGCCACTGGCGCTCATGTCCTCGCCCACGCGCCACGTGGCTACGGGCAAGCCGCTCTCCACGCCCGGGTTCTCTTTGAAGAACTCCACGGCATTGCCGAAAATGTCGCTGAAGGATTCATTGAGCGCACCCGATTCGTTTTGATAGATCAAATTGGAGGAAAAGTCCGTCACGCCGTGGGTCAGCTCATGGCCGACGACATCCAGGCAGACCAGCGGAAAATAGTTGACGCCATCGCCGTCGCCATAGGTCATGCGGCTGCCGTCCCAGAACGCATTCACGTTGTTGGGATAACCCATGCCCACGAGATTGGCGTGCACGTAGCTGAGCAGGGTAAATCCTGCATTGTCGAGGCTGTTGCGGTTGTGTTTGACGAAGAAATAATCATAGGTGGCTTCCGCGCCCCAGTGCCCACTCACGCCGGCGCCATCCCACGGGCCATTGGCGCTGGTGGAAGTGAAGTCGGTTGCCGCAGTATAACTGGTGCCGTTGTTCATGTTGAACGTGCGAATGTCCGCGCCGCGCACCGTGTTGCCGTTTTCCTGCAAGCGAAAACTCGAGCTCGAGACTTGATCCACGGTCATGGCAACCGTGCCGTTGTAGAGCGAAGCTCCGCTGCCGGCGACATCAACGTCATGAATGCGGGTGAGAACGTTCACGATCTCGCCGGTCTTGGCATCGACATCCACGTAGTAGCGGCCCAGCGGCTTGGCGGCATAGATGTCGAAGCGATACACCAGCTTCAAGTTCTCCGCGAGCATTTCTGCCCGGCCGGAAGTGATCTTCAATTCGCCCCTAGGATAGAAGGTCGCATTGGCATCATTGCGCTCTCGTTTCAAAAAGGCTTCGTTGGCTTCGTCCTGCCACATGTAGCTTTCGGCGCCAATATGCTGCAGCGCAGCTTGCCGCGCGGCGGCTTCACCGAGGCTGGGCGTGACCTCCATCTTCAAGTCGTGCACCAGCAGGCCGTTGGCATACCACACTTTGCCGTTTCGTTCGTGCAGAATATACTCCGCACCGACGATCGGCACACCCCGGTAGTGCTGGAGATAGCGATGATGACTGCCCAGGGCATTATGCGTCAAGTGAAACGGCAGAAACTGGTTGTCGTCGGAAATCTGGAAGTATTTCTTGTACTCCTGAAAGAAAGTCGCCAGCGTGGGCTGCTGCGCGGCGGTGAACTTGATTTCCGTCGGCGCCTTGCCGGTTTTGTCAAAGTGCATCTGCGCCTGCTGCAAGACGGCAGACTTGTCCTGGCCCTCTTCGGCGGCAGCACTGAGTGCTGCAGTAACGGCGAGAGCCACCAGTGCCGCAAAAAAATAATTTTGCCTTCCAGTCATGATTTGTCCTCCAAATCAGGTATTGAAGTTGGCTGCCAAACGCCATTGGGCAGCGGGCAATTGACCATTCCTACGGCCGCGGTCGTGACCGGTGCACCGCAGTCCGGCCGGCGAAAAGCCGGCTGCGGCACCGGACCCTGAATCCGGCTGATGGTCATGGCCCTCTTGGCATGACCAGGGTAACTCTGGGCGGCTGAACCATAGCGAGGGGTCGAATTGAAAGCAGTACTCTGGTGGAAGTCTGAAAGCCCGAAGACTGAAAATGGCCTGGAGGTGGAGCGCCATTCTCCATTGTTATGCTAGTCAAACTGGCGCAGCCAGGCAGGAAAGGCTATTGATAGTCGATCATCTGCGTGAAGCTGTATCGTCGTAGGCGAGGGCAGCAAATGGATTCACACTGAATCGCTGCGCTGCTGAAGGGTGTGCTAAAATATCAAACCAAAGGAATAAGTCAAGACATTTGTTTGGCGAGTAAACCGGGCGAAGTTCGACTTGCCCTTGAGCAACTGCCAAATTCTCGCGGCGCAAGTCGAACTTCAGATTCGCCCGTGCTGGTTACTTCATCAACAAAGGCTTCCACTGGGCAGTGAATTCACCCGCCGTGATCGCGCACAAATACACGCCGCTCGCCAAGTGCGTGCCGCTGGCATCCGTCGCGTTCCAAACAATTTGATGCCTGCCGCGGGCAAACTGGCCGTTTGCCACCTGCTTCACAACCTGCCCGTTCGCGTTGAAGATCGACAAACTCAGTGGACTGGCGACCGGCAACTGAAAACTCATTATCGTTACAGGATTGAACGGATTCGGATTGTTCAGGTCCAGCGCATAATCACTGATCACTGCCAACTGATCACTGCTCCCTTCTTCATCCTCACCAGAGGACTTCGGTGGATTCCCCGGCCCCGGCAACGAACCCGATGGGAGAAGGTTAATTTTTATAGAGTCTTATTCCGGAGTGAAATGCGCCGTAGCGGAGGGAGATCTATCAGGCCGAGGTAGATGTGCCAGAGTATCTGTCCAGAAATGACGAACCGCCCGGGCGGTGACGTTTTTGGTTCGGCCACGAAACAGCCTCCCGGGTGGCTGGAAGAGCGGCTTTGCAAACCAGCCGGACTCTCGTCGACGAGCGAGACCATGCCAGAGCGGTTGCGCGCCGCGACCACTCCGCGTGCCCAGGCGAAGCCTTTACTATCCGCCAGCGCAGCGAAAGCCTGGACAATTCTGCTCAAATAACGCCGATTCCTTCCGACTGCGATTCTCCTGCGCCGCGAACAGCCGTGCCCATTCCAGCGTGATTCCCTGCCGAATAGTCAATCTACTCCTCGCAGCCAGGCCCGTCATTGAATCACCTTGACTTTCCCTGCTGGTTTGCACAGATTCAATTCACTTTTGGTGGGGGAGAGGTGATCGCGGCTCGTGCCGCCTCAAGATTTCTTTTGCTCACTTTTGCGCTGAGGAGGAAAAGACAATGTCATTCAAATCACTGGTTGTGGGGATGCTCCTGTCGGCTTTTGCGGTTGTGTCGCTGTACGCGCAGGAATTTGACGGGCTACAGATGAGCTTGGGAAATCTGCCCAAGCTCTCGGCGGCCAAAACGCGCTCCATCAGTCCGGAAAACTTGACCGGCGAAAAAGGCAAGGGCGGCATGTCCGTCGATGGTCTGGCGGCGCCGGCGGCGCGAGATCTGGGGCAGGGCTGGAAGGTTTCACCTTATGTTCACATTGAGCCGGGCAAGACTTTCACGCTTGCCGAGATTGCCGGGCCGGGAGCGATCCAGCAGATCTGGATGACGCCGGCGGGCAACTGGCGCTTTGCGATTCTGCGCTTCTATTGGGACGGCGAAGCCGAGCCTTCGGTCGAGGTTCCGGTCGGTGATTTCTTTGCCTGCGGCTGGGGCAAGTATGCGCAGGTGTCGTCCCTGCCGGTCGCGGTGAATCCCGGCAGTGCCTTCAATTGCTTCTGGGTCATGCCGTTTCGGAAATCATGCAAGATCACGATGGAGAATCTCGACGAGAAGCAAATGACGCTGTACTACCAAATCAACTACATGCTCAACCAAATACCGGATGACGCCGCCTATTTCCATGCGCAGTTCCGCCGGACCAATCCCGTGCCTTACAAAGAAGTCTACACCCTCCTCGATGGTGTCAAAGGACGAGGCCAGTATGTCGGTACCTACATGTGCTGGGGATCCAACAGCTCGGGCTGGTGGGGCGAAGGCGAAATCAAATTCTATCTCGACGGGGACAAGGATTTCCCGACGATCTGCGGCACCGGTACCGAGGACTATTTTCTCGGGTCCTACGGTTTCGTCGTGGATGATAAATACCGGGAATACACCACGCCGTTTGCGGGCATGCCGCAAGTTCTCTCGCCCGACGGCCTGTGGCAATCGCAACAGCGGTTTGGGCTTTATCGCTGGCACATCATGGATCCCATTCGTTTCGAGAAAGACGTGCGGGTAACCATCCAAGCGCTGGGCTGGCGCGCGGGAGGGCGCTATTTGCCTTTGCAGGACGACCTCGCCTCGGTCGCGTTTTGGTACCAAAAAGAGCCGCATGCTTCCTTTCCCGCGCTGCCAAGTAAAGATGAGCTGGAAATCAAATAAGGGATCACAACATCATGAGAAAGACAGCAATTCTCTTTCAGGCACTCGGCGTTGTTCTCACGGTGATCTTTGTTGCATGCCGGCAAAACGATGGAGGGCAGGCCGTGTCGCACCCAACGCGCACATTTGGCGCGGAGGTGGAATTTGTGAGCCGGCACCAAAAGATCATCGTCCTCGAGTCCGCGAACGGGCAGGCCAAGGTTCTCATTGTGCCCGGCTACCAGGGGCGAGTGTTGACCAGCACCACTTCCGGCAACGAGGGCTTGAGTCTGGGCTGGATCAATCATGCGTTGATCGCTTCCGGCCAACTTCAGCCACATATGAATGCTTTTGGTGGCGAAGACCGGTTTTGGCTGGGGCCGGAAGGCGGGCAGTTCGCCATCTTTTTCAAGCCCGGCGATCCGTTTGATCTAGCCCACTGGCAGACACCGCCGCCGATCGATGCCGAACCGTTTGAAATGGTCGAGCAATCCGGCTCGCGCGTGCGCTTTCGCAAGGACATGCAGCTGATCAACTATGCCGGAACTGAATTCCAGTTGCAGGTAGAGCGCGAGGTTGTTTTGCTGGACGAGGAGGCGATTGCCGGACATGTGGGTTTCCCGCCCGGCGCTGTCAACGCGGTCGCGTTTGAAACGGTGAATACCATCACCAACACCGGCAGTCAGGCTTGGGCCAAAGCCAGCGGTTTGCTCTCGATTTGGATTCTCGGCATGTTCAATCCCTCGGATGAAACCACCGTGGTGATCCCCTTGCGTACCAGCGGCAGTGACAGTGGAATGGTCAATGACGGCTATTTCGGCAAGGTACCCGCCGATCGCCTGGTCGTGAGGAATGGTGTTGCGTATTTCAGCGGTGACGGCAAATATCGCAGCAAGATCGGCGTTCCTCCGTCCGCCACCAAACCTGTGATGGGAAGCTATGATCCCGTCAACCAAGTCCTGACGGTGGTGCAATTCTCATTTGACAGCAGCGCCACGGATTATGTGAATTCCGCCTGGGAACTGCAGGAGCGCCCTTATGGCGGGGACGTGGCGAACTCTTACAATGACGGTCCGTCGAGTCCCGGCGCCAAGCCGCTGGGCCCGTTTTATGAGTTGGAATCTTCCTCCGCGGCCAAGGCGCTGCAGCCGGGCGAGAAACTCACCCACACGCATCGCACGTTCCATTTTACCGGCGCAGCGAGTGCGCTTGATCGCCTCGCCCGCCAGGTTTTGGGAGTTGATTTGGTGGGAATCAAAAACGCGCTTCCCCGGCACGGGCGTGATGATTCCAATTAAGGTCGAGGTTGTATGCCAAGCAACTACACCAAACTTCAGACACGCTGAAACCTGAAGCCCGCGGGCAGCAATAAGGCCGATTCGTGCACTGTTGTTTCAGACGATGTATCCACCACAGTCATCCAGTAAGGATCTTGTGAAGACTTGGACACACTGCCGTGCCATTCACCTCAATAGCTCACCGCCGAGACGCGGAGACTGCTGAGAAGGACTCTCTTGATTTCAAAACTCCGCGCTCTCCGCGGCTCCGCGGTGCAAGCGGTTGCTCTCCGGTCAAGAATCTTTCGGAATTTTGTTCTGACTTCGAGCGCTTTATGGCGTAGTACTGAACAGCCAACTGGAAAATTTTTGCTGCTCGCGATATTTCGGCAATGCTTGCAGCACTTTGACCAGCACGTCCTGCAACAGATCTTTGGCCGACTCGGAATCATCGATCATCCGGCACAAGTACGAATACAGCCGCTGCCGATGCGGATTGATCAGCGATTCAAATGCCGCTGCCTCGCCGCCGAGAAACCTGGCGATCAATACAGCATCGGAGGCGGGATCATGTGCTTGCATAGGCGGTTTGGTGCTGTTCTACCCTGGTAAACAACGTTGGCGCCGATTTATTGTGTGAATAGTGAGTGGCGTTTTTCAACGTGGGCAATAAAAAAGCAAACCAGACTTCTCCGAGAAATCTGGTTTGCTTTTTCGAACCGCGATTGTTGGGTGGATCAAACGGCGCCGGTTTTCCTGTACGACAAGCCATACCCGAAGGGAAAGACAGGATTGTAGCTCTCATCGCCTCTGTTCCAGTTATCGTCATCCGCGCGCGGCCATGAGAAACTCAGCTTTCCTTGAAAATCATGATCGCCGAAAATCACATCCGCGACTCCCTGGCCCTCGGATCCCGGCAGCCAGGCGGCAACAAACGCCGAAGCCTCCTCGAGTTCCTGGTTAACCACCAATGGCCTGCCGGAAACCAAAATCGCCACGACCGGTATGCCCTGGGCGGTGATGCGCCGGATCGTCTGTAAATCCTCCGGGTGGGACACGGCCAACTCCAGCGTGCGTGCATAAGGCTTGAGAACCAGGTCCGGGCGTTCCATGCCGGAGCCAAGCGCCACCTTATCATCATCACGTACGTCACCCAAACCTTCCGCGTACGGTCTCTCGCCAATCACCACCAGGGCGACGTCGAACTTCTCCGTATCCGCCGCGGCGCCATCGACACTCAGCACCGCAGCCGGCGCGACTTCATGAATGCCTTCCCAAATCGAGGTGCCGCCGGCAACGGCGCCATTGCCCGAGGTGCCCTGCCACTCGATGGTGAAGCCGCCGCATTGATGGCCGCGACTATCCGCATTCTTGCCGGCGACGAGTATGCGCGCATTTTTCGCTACAGGCAGGATCGCATCGCGATTCTGCAACAGAACCAGCGACTTTCTGACCGCTTCGCGCGCAACTTCCCGATGTTCTTTTGAGCCGAAACTCGCTTGATTCGACCAGTATCTGGCGGCAGGACGCGGTTTCTCGAACAAGCCGTAGGCAAACTTCACGGTGAGAATCCGGCGCACGGCGTCGTTGATTCGTTCCACGGAGACAATTCCCTTCTGCACATGCGCGCGCAGCGTCTCGATCAAAAGCTTCCATTTTTCCGGAACCATGAACATGTCGATGCCGGCATTGGCCCCGAGCGCGACGGCCTCGGCGAAGTCCTGCGCGAGCTGATCCGTGCCGTTCCAGTCCGAGATGATGAAACCTTGGAAGCCCATTTTCTTCTTCAGCAACTCGGTGAGCAGGTAGTAGTGGCCGTGACACTTGTTGCCATTCCAACTGTTGTAAGAGGCCATCACGGTAAGAACACCGGCATTGATGGCAGGGTAGTACGGCGCGATGTGAATTCTCTCCAGTTCTGCCAACGACACCGTGGTCTCGCCCTGGTCAACACCTCGTGTTGTACCGCCGTCGCCGACCCAGTGTTTGGCGCAGGCGATGACACTGTCCTGTCCCAGGTCGCCCTGCAGGCCGGTCACGAATCGCCCGGCGTAGGCACAGACGATCTCCGGATCTTCCGAGTAGCTTTCGTAGGTACGTCCCCAGTGATCGTTGCGCGCCACGGCCAGGGTGGGCGCGAAGGTCCACTCCACGCCCGTGGCCAGAATTTCTCGCGCCGTAATCTGCGCGATGCGCTCGATCAAATCGGGATCATGCGCGGCGCCCAGCCCGATGTTGTGAGGGAAGACCGTGGCGCCGCGGACATTGTTGTGCCCGTGGATCGCATCCACGCCATAGAGGATGGGGATCGCCAAGTGGGCCTCATCCTCTTCCATTGAAGCCGCCCAGTAGGCATCGTTCATGGCAACCCAGTCCGCCGGGGTGTTGTTCCCGGGCCGCGAGCCGCCGCCACTCAATACCGAGCCGATGTGATAGGCCTTGACTTCTGCCGGACTGATCGCCATGCGCTCGGTTTGGATCATTTGGCCGATCTTCTGGTTCAGGTCCATCCGGGCTAGCAGCGCCTCGACCTTTTCAGCAATGCTTTTCTGTTCCATGAGTCTCCTCAATATTTCGGATTCCTGTTGCGGGATTGGCGGAGCCTGCTCGTCCGGCGTGCCTCTTCTGCGCTCGAGTTCCAATCGCACTTCGTGGGCTTTTTGTTCGGTAATCGGAAAGCGCGCCACCGCCCAGATCGCGATGGCAGAGGCCACCATCGGGATACCGGCGTCACACAGGCGCATGAGAAAGATCGTGCTTGCGGCCTGATTCATGCCGAGCGCGATGTCGAAGCCGGTCGCGTTGAGCAGGAAGCCGCCGCCGGCCAGCGCCGCGGCCATGCCCATTTTCACCACCCACCAGAATATCGCGCTGTACATGCCTTCCCGACGTTGGTGAGTCTTCAGCTCGTCCACGTCAACAACGTCCGCGACCATCGACGGGATCAGAGTGAACAGACCACCGAGGCCAAATGCGAGAAGCGGCGCCGGGAGAACGACCAACAGCGGAATCTTGGGGTTGTAGCAAATCCACTTCAACCCGTAACCCACGATCGAAACCGCGGTCGAAATGAAAAATGCCCGCCGCTTGCCGATCTTGGTGCCCAGCCAGGTGACCAAAATGATCACAACGAATGTTCCGATGGCGCCAACGGTCCCGGCGTAGCCCGCGTATTTTGCGCCGAGCGCTTGATCACCGCCGGTCACGTAATAGATGATGACGTAAAGCTGAAACGACGAGACCAAAATGAATCCGTTGAAAACGAGAAATGTGGCGAGACAGAGCTTGAGAAAGGGACCGGACTTCAGGGTTGCTCCAAACCCCTTGAAGAACGCAATGCTCTGCTGCAGGAAGGCACTGCCCCCGCCCGCGCTCGCGGTGCCCTTGCGCTCGGCGGCTTCGGCCACGGCAATGTCCTTGAAACGCTCCCTCAGAAAAATCGCCGGCAGGATGCCGAAGCCGATGGTGACGACGCCAATGATGATGGCCAGGCCCGCGGCCCCGGAAACCTGGTCTTGGAAGAATCCCTTATACGTCATGATCCACAGAAACCACGGCGACACCACGTACGCAAGCTGGCCGATGAAGTTTTGCACGCCCATCAGCCGCGTGCGCTCGTGATAATCCGGAGTAAGCTCGTATCCGAGCGCGACCCACGGTGCCGCAAAAACCGTATAGCCGACGTAGAAGAGAATCGAACCGAAGAGAAAATACAGGAAGTAGAACGTTTCACTTTTGCCGGCGGGCAACTGCCAGAGCAGGGCAAAGGTGATTCCGGAGGCGATGGCGCCGAGAAAAATATAAGGCCTTCGCCTACCCCATCTCGACCTGGTGTGATCGGAGACAAACCCCATGATGGGATCGATCAACGCATCGGTCAGCCGAGGCAACGCCCCCAGCAGGCCGACCAGCGCAGGATTCATGCCCAGGCCCAAATTGAGGACGATCATCATTCCGCCGCTGGCTGCCGCCAGCAGGTTGTTGATGAAGGCGCCGACCCCGTAAACCAGTTTCTGGACAAACGGAATGCGATCTTCCGGCGCAGTTTCGTAGTGCTTGGATTGACTCATAAACAATCCGCTGATTAAGAACTTTCAAATTTGAACCTGCAGTGCCAATTGGAAACCGACGGGCGCGCTCAACGACCTTCTTTGTAAACTCGAACATAATCGACCAGCATGGTTTGCGGAAAGGGCGTATTGTCACTTGGCCAACCGACGTAGTTGCCTCCGACCGCGACATTCAGGATGAGGTAAAAGGGATGATCGAACACCCAGGCGCCCGGCAGGTCGCCCGGCGTGATTTCCTGGTAAAACACCTCATCGACATAGAAGCGAATATGGTCTTTGCCCCATTCCACGGCGAATAGGTGAAAATCGGTGTCGAATCTATCCTTCGCAAGATCGAATCGGCGTGTGAGCGCCTGCCCGGCTGAGTAACCGGGGCCGTGCACGCTGCCGTGTACCGTGCTCGGCTGCTGCCCGCGATACTCCATGATGTCGATTTCACCGCACGCGGGCCAGCCCACCGTTGCGAAATTCGCACCGAGCAGCCAGAAGGCCGGCCAAATGCCCTGGCCCCAGGGCAGACGAATGCGCGCCTCAAACCGCCCGTAAGTCGTCTCGAACAGGCCGCGGGTGTTGATGCGCGCGGAGGTGTAGCGCTGTCCCTGATAGGACTCCTTATGCGCCGTGATCGCAAGATGGCCCTCGCCGTCGAGCGCGACGTTTTTGGGGCGGTCGGTATCGTATTCGAGCTGGGCGTTGCCCCAGTCCGTGCCGATATCGTAGCCCCAGCGCGTCGCGTCGGGCAATTGGCCGGCCGCGCCCTCGAATTCGTCCTGCCAGACAAGTTGCCACTCCCGCTTCTCGGGTTCGGTGGTATTGCTGCAACCGGCGAACATGATCGCAATGACGGCCAACTGCGCAAGGCCAGTAAATCGGAATGTGCGCCAAGTCATAAAATGCTCTCCTTCTCTTTGGCTGATCTGCCGCTGCTTCTTTGCTTGGCAGGATCATGGTGGCAAAATGAGGCAATCGCCTTGCCGGATTTTGCCCCCATGATCCTGCAATACCTAATTCCTTTGCGTGCGCTTCGTCCTTGTGCGGGTGTGGCGTAGGCTCCGCTATTTGCGCAAAAGGACATTATCCACATAAACCGTTTTCAGATCACCGGAGATGATCAACTGCGCCAGGTGGCCTTTGGTGACGAGGCCGGTGAAGTCCGCCAGCGGAATGTCGAAGCTCACCCAGTTGCCCGTGGCCAGTGGCGGTGTCGAGGTTTGCGTGAAGGTCAACTCGTGCTCGACATCATTGCCGCCGCCGAACGCGCCATCAGCACCGAAGTCCACCAGTTTGATCCGGAAAGCTGCCGGCGCCGCGGTTGCGTCGGGCGTCCAGAGGTCCAGGTGGAAGCGCGTCATCGCCGAGGCATTGATGGGCTGCGAGGTGAACTCGATACCAGCGAAGGTGACATTGGTATAAAGCTTCGTGTCATTGCCGGAAATCTTCTCATCAGCCACGTCGGCCTGATCCCAAGGGGCCGACCACGTGTCAACGGTGACGTTGGTGTAAGCGTTGCTGAACAGCGAGATAACATCACTCGCCGGAAAAGCCGGCGTCGGGGCCGGCGCCGTGGGCGTGGTCGCCCCGCCGGTCTTGTAGAAATAGACATTGTCGATATACACTGTCTTCAGATCACCGGAGATGATCAACTGCGCCAGATGGCCTTTGGTGGTGAGGCCGGTGAAGTCCGCCAGCGGAATGTCGAAGCTCACCCAATTGCCCGTAGCCAGCGGCGGTGTCGAGGTTTGCGTGAAGGTCAACTCGTGCTCGACATCATTGCCGCCGCCGAACGCGCCGTCGGCACCGAAGTCCACCAGTTTGATCCGGAATGCTGCCGGCGCCGCGGTTGCGTCGGGCGTCCAGAGGTCCAGGTGGAAACGCGTCATCGCCTCGGCGTTGATGGGCTGCGAGGTGCACTCGATGCCGGCAAACGTCAGATTCGTGTAAAGCTTCGTGTCATTGCCGGAGATCTTCACCTCGGCCAACTCGGCCTGATCCCACGGGGCTGACCACGTGTCGACATTCACGTTCGTATAGGCGTTGCTGAAGAGCGAGACGACGTCACCGGCAGGCACGGTCGGTGTGGGGGCGGGAGCCGTGGGTCCCGTCGGCCCGGCGGTCTTGTGGAAGTAGACATTGTCGACGTACACTGTTTTCGGATCACCCGAGATGATCAACTGCGCCAGGTGCCCTTTGGTGGTGAGGCCGGTGAAGTTCGCGAGCGGAATGTCGAAGCTCACCCAATTGCCCGTGGTCAACGGTGGTGTCGAGGCCTGCGTGAAGGTCAATTCGTGCTCCGCGTCATTGCCACCACCGAATACGCCGTCGGCGCCGAAATCAACCAGTTTGATCCGAAACGCTGCCGGTGCCGCGGTGGGATCGGGCGTCCAAATGTCCATGTGGAAGCGCGTCATCGCCGAGGCATTGATGGTTTGCGAAGTGAACTCGATGCCGGCGAACGTCAGGTTCGTGTACAGCCTGGTATCGTTTCCGGAAATCTTCACCTCGGCCACCTCAGCCTGGTCCCAATCCGCCGACCACGTATCAACGGCGACGTTGGTGTAGGCATTACTGTAGAGTGAAATGACGTCACCGGCAGGCAGCGTCGGCGTGGGAGCAGGGACCGCAGGGCCGGGTTGCGCTTCCTTGACGTTCACCGTCACTGCCCCCGTTGCGTCCACCGCACCGAGCTTGGCGGTGATGGTCGCGTTGCCCACTCCGACCGCGCTGATCACGCCTTCGTCGCTGACCGTGGCTACTGCAGGATCGGAGGAGATGAAGGTGAAATAACTTGGCGTCGCGTCAACCGTCTGATCAGTCCCGGCGATATTGAAAGTGACGGCGGTTCCTGCAACGTTCTGCGTATCACCTACCTTGGCAGTGAAGGTTTTGGTCGTGATCGCGGGCCGTGGGTGAGCGATCGTGCCGAGGTGTTCGAACTTTACTTCATCGAACCAAATGTAGTAACCGGCCTTTTCAAACGCTCCGGCGGAATATTCGAACAGGCCTCGTTCCTGCTTCAGTTTCTCGGCGAGCGGAATGGGGATGATGTATTTTTGCCAGGTGGTGGTGAGGGTAAATTTTGACCACGAGGTGACGAATCGGGAAGTGCCGGTGTTATCGTTGCCGAATCCGACCAGACCGAGCGGCGCGGAAACACTCGCCTTTGCCCAAAACGTCAGCGCATCGTAGCCCGACAAGTCGCGCGGCGTCGTCGCAACAAAGGCGCCGCCGGCAAACCAGCCGGAGGGATCGCCTTCGCTCGGCACGGTGATCTGCAATGATCTTGAACCCTGGTATTTCTCCGTTGCATCGATCTGCAGCGCATTCAACTTGGAATTGCTGAAGGCCTGGTAGTCAAGGCCGGCAGCGATGCCGTCGAGAAAGATCTCCGCATTGGTTGGATACGAAGCCGGAGTGAGTGTGTTGACGTCCCTCTCACAGCCGGCTAATCCGATGAGGATCGCCACCGCGGCGACGAAGTGAAATGGGATTCTCGCAATCATATCTTGCCTCAAAGTTAAGGAGCTGTGCTGTTTCCAAAATCATTTGCCGAGGTTCAGGTGCAAGTAAGTCCGGATCTCCCACTCGCGGCCGTCCGGCTGGCCCGGAGCCTCCGGATCCGGCACCCACGCACCACTGGCATCGACCGTGAGCGCCGGGCTGTATCGTGGCGAGTATTGATCCAGCGACCGCCACGTCACACACACGCCCAACCGCGTCTGTGGAATATCGAACCAATTCGGCGTGCCCAGCACGGTCGAGAGATCGCCCATGAGTTGCAGCGGGAAGGTGAGATTGAAATCACGGTGATAGTCGTACGGCCCCCAATCGTTGACCTTCGCCGCAGCGATGAGCTTGAACGAACCCGTGGCCAAACGAACGTCGCCGCCGTAGCGATGGATCAGCCGCGTGTCGCTGCCGTTCGGTTCGCCCTCGCCGGCATAGAGATTTGCGATGAAACCCAAGCCGGGCCGTAATTTCGAGACAATGCGACTGTAGGCCTCCCAAACGTCCCGTGCCGGCGTGGCGCCGGGGAAGGCAAAGATCGTGCGGCCGTCCGCCAAGATGCCGATGGCGGCATCCTGTGTGGTTGGCTGGTGCCGATAGATGAAGCCGGTGCTGAATGCGAGAGCAGCGTCTTCGCGAACGTCGCTGTCCCAAGCGTACATCCAGGTTGCCGGCGTTGGATCGTAATTGATCAGCAACTCGCCGGCAGTGGTCTCGCGATTGCCGCGGACCGCAAAGGGATCATCGAGAATGTTGCGCGGCCTGCCCGGCGCGGGCACCTCTCTCGGCACCGGCCCTTCAACCGGCTTCTGCCAGAGAAAGTTGGGCGCGATCTGCCAGTTGCCCAGCGTGACGGCCAGGCCCGTGAGGGCATTCCACTGGTTACCGCTGCCACTGTCCTTGAGCCGCCAGCCGGTGAAGGTAAGGGCAGAACTTGGACCGCCATCTGCCACCAGGCCCATTGCCGCGCCTTGCGCGTACCAGTTCCAGCGGCCTTTGGTCAGGGTGACTTTGATTTTGCCGCCGTAGGTGTCGGAAGGTTTGATGCGGTCCTGCAAAATGCGATAGTTGCCCGGCGATCCATCAACGATTAGGAAACTCTCATCGATCTTGGTGTTGCCGGACCAGATGCCGCCGAGCTCCACGCCGAGCAGCCCGCGGCTGGCCGCGAGATGGAGGGTGGCTTTTCGGGTGGGTGGCGCCGGCACCGCAAACGAGCTCACCGTTGCAGCCAGCCTGTCGATGTCTTCTTGATAAATCGCGGTGGCCTGGAAGGGACCGACATGCCGACGATACTTCACCAACACGGCAGGGTTGGCGCCCCACCACAGCTCCGGCCCGAATGCGACCTTGAGGCCGTTGAGAGATTTCTTGCCCGCCAGTTCGAGACCCAACGGGGCATCGGCGTTGTAGAGATCAATGTTGGGTCCGTAGTTCGCTTCCCGATAGAGTCCGAAGAAGTCGCCTTCATATCCCCAGTGATAATGGCCGGTGCGATAGAATCCATCCAGCTTGAACCAGCGATCATCCCAAGACAGTTGAGCGCCATAAACCTTCAGCCGTTCGATGCCGCCCAGTTGCAGAGGCCCATCATCCGTCAGCACCGTGCGCGTGCGGCCACGATTCTCATAGAAAATTTCGTTGATGGGATTTTCCGGGACATGCCCGAGATAGTTGAGCGAAAGGGTGCCGGAGACATTTTCGGCGGGGCGAGCTTCGAGAGTGGCATAGTATGACTGCAGGTGATCAAAGCCGCGAAAAGCCGGCCTGGTGGTGGTGCCGGGGATCAGGTCTTTCGGCGTACTGATGCGGTTGCCGCCCGTGCTGTACGTCTCCAATTCGACTCGCATCCCGCTCACCCGCACGCGCTGGAGCGTTTCGGCCTGCAGGGCCGCTTGGTCGCCGCGCGCGATCAGCGCAACCGCCATCGGCTCGATCTTGCCGAAGTGCGCCCGGATGGCGGCGCGATCGGTTCCCGCGGCATATGGTTCGAGTGTGTATGCCCGTTGCAGCGCATAGTAGGCGGCGCGCGGATAGAGTTCGTAAAGCCCACGTTGATCGGTCGGGCCTTTGGCGCAGATGCCAAACCACTCTTCGTTCATATTGTTTTCCCCCTGCTTGAAGTCTTCCAGGTATCCGCCGTTGGCCCATGAGGCATTGATGTCATGGACGTCGAGGTTGGATTCCTGGCCGAACTTCCACCAGCCATCGCTGAACTGAAATGTGAAACCGCCGATGGCATTGCCCACCTGGCCTTTGCCGCTCGATTGCTCGTAAATCTCCTGCCAATTGCCGAGCACGTAGCGCGCCTGCGCGATCTGATCTTCCCGCATGTCCCTGGCATTGAAGGCATCCGCGCCAAATTCGGTGATCATGAGCGGCAGGCCGAGTTTTTCCTTGACCTGCGCAAAAGCGTCACCGAAGGAAATGCCACGGTACATGTTGGTCCCAAACACGTCGAGGCCATGGATTTCTTTGGCAATGATGTCGATGAACAGCAGGTCGCCGTTGCACATGGCAACCGGATGGTTCGCGTCACGCGCCTTGATGGCTTGAATGGCTTCATTGAAGAGGGAATACATGTGCCGGGCGCGAACCGATTCCTTTGTTTCACCAACAGGAATGTCCTCGGTTTCGGCGCCGCCCCAGAAGAGACCGTAGTTGTTTTCATTCCCCAACAGCCACATCAACACGCCGGGGACATTGCGAAACTCGTCCACCATTTTTTCGACTTCGGCAATGAGCACCTTGCGCGCGCGCGGATCGGCGTAATTCGTATTCTGGACGTAGACCCCGTCCAGCGTGACGCCGTAACGGCCGAACGAGTGGTTGAGCACGGTATAGATGCCATGGCGTTCGTAAATGTACTGCACCCAGCGCGGCGGAACGCCGACGTATTGGCGGATCGCATTCACGCCCAGGATCTTGAGCAGCGGCATTTCCCGGTCGAGCGCCGCCTTGATGACCTCGTCGGACTGCTGCCAGAGGCTGTAAGTGTAGGTTGTGCCGATTGGGAAGTAGTCCCAATTCATTCCGAGGATCATGAAGTCCCTGCCCTCCACCTGCAGCCGAGCGCCGGCGTCATCAGAAACGACTTTGACTTTGGCGACCTGCGCTGTTGACGGGGCGAGCGGAGCCAGCGCCATCATCGCAGCAAGCCAAAGCCCGGCAGCGAACCGGAAGGACTGGATTTGGATCAAAGTCATACGAGCCTCCTTGAATTTCATTGGTGCAAAGCGTGAAAGCGCGGCCCTGGGGACTCAACGTCAGGCGACGTTGTGTACAATGGCCATTTTGGCATACGTCGCGCTTCTGTTCAGAGCAATCACCTGCACGAACCAAATCACCCGGCAAAAATATAAACATTCGTCCTGGTTTGCTCGGCTGCCAGTAACAAAACATCGGATTAGAGTAACACCAGGCCGCAAGTTGCTTGGTCGCGTTGGGAGTCTGGCTGGCCCGCGCTGGTGGGGCAGGCAGGCGTGTCCGGCAGGGGAGAGAGTCCGGCGGGCGGGAACGGCCCAAAGGAAAGGGTGAGACTTCTTTGGCTGCTCAGTTGATGGTGGAGATGTATTCCGAAGGTGATTTCTTGTACAGTTTTCGGAAGCAACGTGCGAAATAGGTCAGGTCGCTAAAACCGACTTCATATGCCACTTGCGTTATGGTCATCCGTCTCGCTTCGAGAAGCTGCACGGCTCGCTTCAGGCGAATGCTCCGGATGAACTCATGAACGGTCTGGTCGGTCAAGCCGCGGAGTTTGCGATACAACTGCATCCGGCTAATCCCCACTTTTTGGCTCAAGGCTTCGGCGTTGAATTTGTCATCAGAAATGTGCTGCTCGATCGTCTCCATGATCCGCTGCAAAAGCTTTTCATCGATATCGCTAATCGCGATTTTCTTGGGTCCCAGCAGGACTTCGCGACTGAACTTCTCGCGCAGTTTTCTTCTGGATTCCAATAGATTGACGATATGCGCTTCCAACAAATCGAGGCTGAACGGCTTGGCCAGATAGGCATCGGCGCCCCGGACCAACCCTTCCAAGATGTTCTCCCGGGAAGAATAGGCGGTCAGCAGTATGATGGGAATATGACTGGTCTTTTCATCTTCCTTGAGTTGGTTGCAGAGTTGAATCCCGCTGATTTCAGAGATTCCAACGTCGGCAACCACCAAGTCCGGGATCATCCGCACCGCTTTCCTGAAGCCTTCCTGCCCGTTTTCGGCAACCAGAACGCGATACCTTGTCTCCAGTGTGCTTTTCAAGTAATCCCGCAATTCCCTGTCGTCTTCGACAATCAGGATAACTGGAACATTTGCGTCCGGTTGCTGGAGCTCGGCGGCGCCGGCCACGTCAGACTCTTCAAATGCCAGGCCGCGGTTGACGGAGTTGGCCGGGGAAGCAGCCCGGAATTCGCCGACCAGTTGGTTTTCTTCCAGGTATTGTTCATCAATGGGAATTTGTATGGTGAAGGTGGAACCCTGCCCGGCGGTGCTGTGAACGGAAATTTCACCGTGGTAAAGCTGGACCAATTCGTGTACAAACGCCAGCCCGACACCGCTGCCCTCGTCATGATGCCCCTCAGGATCTTCCAGGCGGTTATAGCGCTGAAAGATATGTTCGATTTTATCCTGCGGAATACCGATGCCACTGTCCTGCACGCGGATTTCGAGGTACCGGCTCGCCCGGTCTTTGCGTTGCTGGGAGTCCGCGGACTGTTCGACAGACAATATCGCCACCGCCACCGTGATGTCGCCTTCATCCGGCGTAAATTTGAAGGCATTGGACAGCAAATTGTAGACGATCTTATCCAGCTTGTCGGGATCAAACCAGACGAGCGCCTCCTCCGGGTTCGCGCGAAACTGCAAACGGATGCGATGTTCTGTGGCATAATCTTGAAAGGAATGCACGATCTCATTCACAAAATGCACCACGTTTCCGTGCGAGAGGCTGAGCTGCAAATCACCGGTCTCGAGATTCTGGAAATCTTTCAACTGGTTGGTCATGCGCTGCAGCCGTTTGGCGTTGCGCTGTATCAGCAGCAACGTGTTTCTGATTTTCTCTTCCACGGCGGCAGAAGTAATCAACTTCTCCAGGGGGCTCAGGATAAGCGTCAGCGGTGAATGAAATTCGTGCGCGATATTGGCAAAGAAGCGAGTTTTTGACTGATCCAGCTCGTACATCTTTTCCAATTGCAGATGCTCGATTTTCAACGCACTGCGCAGGCGTTGCCGGCCGATAAAATGGTTCAGCACGAAGGAGACCACGGCAATCACCACGAGCGCTTCAAGCAGATACGCCCACCACGTCCTCCAAAACGGCGGAGTGATGGTGATTTTCATCGAGGCGCCGGCTTCATTCCAGAGACCGTCATTGTTCGAGGCTTTGACCCTGAAAACATAATCTCCCGGATCCAGGTTGGTGTAGGTCGCGGTTCTCTTGGAGCCGACATAATTCCATGCGGACTCGAAACCCTCCAGCAGGTAGGCATATTGGTTCTTTTCCGCCGAGACGTAGCTCAATGCCACAAATTCAAAAGAGAAAACCGCGTCGCGGTGGGAGAGTACAAGCTTCGGCATCCCCTCGCCTTGTTCTTGCAAGCGGGAATGCTCGCCGCCGATCGCAATCGACTTGTTGAAGATCTTGATATCCGTGATGACAACCGGAGGAACATGGGGGTTGTCCTGCAAATCACGTGGCTGAAAAATATTGAATCCGCTGTTCCCGCCGAAAGCGATTTCACCACGCGCCGTCCGGCACCCGCTGCGGGCATTGAACTCGTTCCCCTGCAAGCCGTCGGCAACGTCGTAGTTCTTGCAGGTGGCGGATTTCGTATCGAACCGCGCTATGCCTTTGTTCGTGCTCAACCACAAGATGCCCGGTTCGCCTTCAACAATACACTTGATCTCGTCATTCGGCAGGCCCTCGCGTGTGGTGTAACGGATGAACGCATTCGCTGTGCGATCGAATCGGTTCAGCCCGCAGGTGGTACCAACCCAGATCGTCGCATCGCTGGTCTGGATGATGGAATGAACAAACCCCTTGCTCAAGCTGCTTTCATCCTGCGCCTCATGCTGGTAGCTGGTGAAGGTTTGGGTTTGTGGATTGAAGCAGTCCAGCCCGACATCCGTTCCGATCCAGAGCAGACCGTCATCGTCTTGCCACACGACGCGGACGTCGTTGTCGCTCAATCCGCTGTTTCCCTTGTCATAGACGCGCACCGTCCGATCGTCGGGATTGAAATACGTCAAACCGCCCCAGAACGTGCACAGCCACAAGCCCCCGGCTCGATCTTCCAGCATGTGCAAAATTCTGTTGCTCCCCAGGCCATGCTTTTCTTTGGAGTAGCGCGTGAACCTCCGTGCCTGCCGGTCGAACAGATACAATCCGTCCGCCCAGGTTCCGACCCAGAAACGGCCGCGGCTGTCTTCGAAGAGACTGACGATGACGTCCGTGCCGAGGTTGCTGTTGCGGCGATTGAAATGGAAAAACTCGCGGCTTTGCTGCTCGACCAGACTGATCCCGCCACCATCCGTGGCAATCCACAAATTGTCGTTTTTGTCGGCAATGATTGCGTTGACCATGTTATGGCTCAGCCCGCCGACGTTTCCGGGATGATGGGCGTAGTGTTGAAAACGGGGCTTGCGGTAGGCCAGAAAATTGACGCCGTAGGCATAGGTTCCCACCCAGATATTCTCGGTCCGGTCCTCATAGATCGACCAAATGGAATTATGATTCAGACTGGATCGATTGAAGGGATCATGCTGACAGTGCTGCCAGGTGCCGGTGGCGAGGTCGAGTATATCGATGCCGGCATCCTCGCTGCCGATCCACAGGCGATTCTGGCTGTCGAGCAGGAGACTCAAGATGGTATTGCTGCTGAGTTGGTTTTGGGCAGCGGCTGAACTCGAATAATGCGCGCGCGCAAGCACCTCGCCGTTTTCATGTTCGAGCCGGTAGAGTCCGTCACCCTGGGTGGCGACCCAGATGATGTTCTCCGGAGATTCGACCATGGCGGTGATGGGGGAATCCGTCAATTTTTTCCCCTGAATGGACAACTGCCGGAAGGCATTGCGGCTTTCATCGCTGAGGTCCAGCGCGCCGTTCCAGTGCGCGATCCACAGATTCTGGTTGCTGTCTTCAAAAAGCACGCGGATGAAATTGCTGCTCAAGCTCTGCGGGTCATTTTGCTCATGCACCCGGTGAGTGAATGTTTCCGTTTCCGGATCAAACAATTCGAGTCCGCCTTTGCGCGTGCCGATCCAGAGGCGGCCTTGGCGGTCTTCCAGAATGGTTTCGATCTGATTGTCGCTGATGCTGTGCGGGTCGTCAGCCTGATGGAGAAAACGTTGAAATGCATTGCTCTCATGATTGTAGCGATTCAGCCCGTCGCTCGTCCCGACCCACAGATCGCCGCGTTGATCTTGACACAGCGCCGAGATGTAATTGTCGCTGAGGCGTTGCGCCTCACTCGCGCGATCATGGAACACCTCGAAGCCATAGCCATTATATCGATTGAGGCCATTGAAGGTGCCAAACCACATGAATCCCTTGCTGTCCTGCAGAATACAAATCACATTGGATTGGGACAGGCCGTTGTCCGTGGTGAGATGGGTGAAGCGAAAATCGTGGTTCTGGGAGTGGGCGGGAGCAGAGCAGAAAGCAAGACACGCAAAAACGGCTGCGCGATTGGCAGTCTTCAAAATCATAAACGATCAGTCGATGATTCCATGCCGGCTAGATTCGCATCCGTGCTGCTTTGAGTGCTCAATATAGCCGTGCAAAACCAAGAAGCAATCGTTTTCTGAGCAACGCCGCCAGGTCGGCCGCGGTTTGCGCCTGCAGGGCTTTGCGGCGATCCCCCTTGCGCTTGCAGGCCATCGCGTTAGGCGACGATGCGGCGTTGTTCGGCGCGAGCAGGAAGAGAAATCGGTTGAGTGCTGATTCGTTTCTGGCTCACGACCGGCCGGGCGGCGGGCTTGGCCTGTTGAGGCAAATCAAGGTGGGTTGGAGTCTCCACGGTCCCAAAGGCCTTCCGACTCGACGGCGCAAGCCCTGAGAGAATCAGACAGGATTGACACGATCAACTGTATTGATGCAATTTGGATTTATTTTGCGAAGATGGCCCATTTGCACACCAACTGTTTTTTGGGCTTTTGTCGCCGCTGCCGCCGTCATTGGGGTCCTTCTGTCAGCCTCATTTCCCGTCCCGGGCCACTCCGCGAAATCACCGCTTGATTTTTGCCAATACTTTCCTATGCTTGCGGGCGGCGCTTGTGCACGAGTCCAAAAGCAAATGATCAGGGAGCCAACTTGAAACAAGTTTTCATTACCAAAGCCGGCAGCTGTGAGGTGCTCAGGGTGCTGGAACGTGAAGCGCCTGCGCCCAAGCGCGGCGAGGTGTCGATTCGCGTGAAGGCGGCGGGCATCAATTTCGCCGACCTCATGGCGCGCAAGGGCATCTACCCCGATGCCCCCAAGCCGCCGTGCGTGATCGGCTATGAAGTTTGCGGAACCATTGAAGCCGTGGGTGAGGGCGTCGATTCCAACGACGTGGGCCGCGAAGTAATTGCGCTGACGCGCTTCGGCGGATACTCGGAGAAAGTGAGCGTGCCCCGCAGCCAGACGTTCGCCCAACCCCGCCGGCTGAGCAGTGCAGAAGCCGCGGCGCTGCCGGTGGCTTATCTCACTGCCTATCAAGCGGTGGTGGTGATGGGTTCGCTGCAAGCCGGTGAAGCCATTCTCATTCACAATGTCGGCGGCGGGGTGGGGCTGGCGGCTCTGGATTTCGCCCGGAAAATCGGCGCGACCGTTTACGGCACCGCGAGCGCGGGCAAGCACGAGTTTCTCAAACAGCGCGGGTGCGATTATCTCATCGACTATCGCACGCAGGACTGGCAGAAGGAGCTGCAACGATTGACCGGCGGCCGCGGCGTCGAGTTGATCATCGATCCTTTCGGCGGCCGGCATTGGAAAAAAAGCTACGACGCGCTGCGCGCCACCGGCCGGCTGGGCATGTTTGGCATTTCGATCGCGACTGAATCGCGCGTGGGCGTGTTTGGCCTGCTCAAGCTGGTTACCAAGATGCCGTGGTTCAATCCGGTCTCATTGATGAACAGCAACAAAGCCGTGTTCGGCACCAATCTCGGTCACATGTGGCATGAAGGCGAGAAGGTCACGGGCTGGATGCAGAAAATTCTCGCGGGCGTGGAGGAAGGTTGGGTGCGGCCATTTGTGGGCAAGACTTTTCCCCTGGAACAGGCTGCGGAGGCGCATCGCTACATCGAAGAGAGGAGGAATATTGGGAAGGTGGTGCTGGTGATGTAGGCAAGGGGCAGGGGGCAAGGCGGCAAGGAGACAGAGTCGGTGGGCGAGTGAGGGTGATGCGGTTGTTCATTGCGGCTTGGGAGAGCGTGCTCATGCGTGTACATGCCCGCGGGCTGGGCTGGATGGCGTTTTCGCCGGCATACTGCGTGTCGGCCGGATTGCTTGTGCTGCTGCTGCTGCTGGGTGGCCAGTCAGCGGGGCGGGCGCAGCAATTCGAGCGCGTGGTGACATTGCCGGTGGAAGTGAGCGGGCAGCCGTTGGAATTCCCCTTTCTCGGCGGGCTGGATTTTTTCATTCCGCAATTCGTGGATATCGACGCGGATCGCGATTTCGATCTTTTCTACTTCACGCCCACGGAAAAGCGTCTGCTCTTTCTGGAAAACATCGGCGATGCTCAGGTCCGCCGATTCCGCCTGGCAAACGATCGCTACGGCGATTTCGAGATTCGCAGTTGGTTCTGCCTGGTCGATATCGATGCCGACGGTGATTTCGATTTCTACCAGGACAACAATCAGGGCGGCTTGGCGTTTTATCGCAACATCGGTTCGGCGCAAGTCGCGCGTTTCACCCTGGAAACAGAGGCGGTGACGCAAGTCAGCGGGGAGGAGGTGCGCATCGATTACACCAGCGCGCCTGCCTTCGCAGACATTGATGCGGACGGCGATTATGATTTCTTCAGCGGCAATATTCTGGGCTACATCGAATTCTATCAGAACGTCGGCAATCCTGCGTCGCCGGTGTTCCAATTCGAAACCAGCACCTGGCAAAACCTGCGTATCATCTCGGGCGGTGCAGTGGCGCCGGCACGGGGCTTGGCGGCCTCCCGGCACGGTGCCAACGGCATCGATTTTGTCGATTTCGATGGCGACGCCGATCGCGATCTTTTCTATGGCGATTTTTTCCACCCCGGCGTTTATTTTCTGCGCAATCAGGGCACGCCGGCCAGCGCCCGCATCGTGATTGCCGACAGCGCCTTCCCGGCCGGCCGGCCGGTGCACACGCTGGGCTACAACATTCCGCGCTTCGCGGATATCGACGGCAACGGCGCGGTGGATTTTTTCGTCGCCTGCCAGAATCAGAATCTCAACAATTTCATCTTTTACCAAAACACCGGCACCGCCACGTTGCCGCAGCTCAAAATCGCGGCGAACAATTTCCTCACGCAAATCGACGTGGGCAGCAACAGCGCGCCGGCGCTGGCAGACCTCGACCGCGACGGTGATCTCGATCTGTTCCTGGGCGATCTCAACGGCCGGTTGCACTTGTTCGAAAACACCGGCTCGGCGTCCGCGCCGGCATTCCGCTGGGTGACCGACAACTTTCAGAACATCAAGCTCAATGCCGTGTCGGCGCCGGCGTTTGCCGATCTTGACGGCGATGCGGATTTGGATCTGGTGATCGGCACCGTGACGGGGAGCGATTTGGTGCTGTTCGAAAATATCGGAACGCCCCAAGTGCCGAACTTCGTGCTCGCCGACCCGAATTTTCAGAATATCGATCTCGGCAGCTACAGCTCACCCTGTTTTGCCGATGCGGATTTTGATGGCGACCTTGATTTGTTCCTGGGCGAATATGCCGGCGCGGCAGTGGCGATTTTCGAAAACACCGGCAACGCGCGCCAGCCGGTGATGCAATTCCGGAAAAAGCTTCGTCCGCCGCTGGTACGCGACTATGCCGCACCCTGCCTGCACGACGTAAACCGTGACGGTTTTCTCGACCTGCTGGTGGGCACGCTGGAGGGCGAGATGCTGCATTTTCAGGGCACCGCTGCGCTCGATTCGTTTGTCCTGGTTGATGCCAGATTCGCCGGCCTCGGCATCGGCGCGTACAGCAAACCCGTGCTGGCGGACTTGAATGGCGACGGGGCGGTCGATTTGCTGGTGGGTGAAGGCGACGGCGGCCTCAATTATTTTCAGGGCACGGCCGCCAATGACGTGACCCAGCCGGCCCGGCTTCCTGAGGGATTTGAACTGCAGACTCATCCGAATCCGTTTTCCGGGTCTGTGCAAATCTCGTTGCGCGCACCAGGCGGCCGGGGAGAGTCGCCGAGAGTGATGCTCTTCAACTTGATGGGCGCACGGATCGCAGAGATGGCCATGCAAACGGTGGCGCCGGGCCAGTGGGTGATTGACTGGTCACCCGCGGCGCTCGATTTGGCGCCCGGGGTCTACTTTGTGATGGTGAAAATGAAAGGAATTCAACTAGTGCGCAAGATCTTGCATGTAAAATAGAGAGATAGCATTGAGATACGAATGTGTCATCTCTGAAAAAACTGTTGCCTTTTCGAATTAAATTTTCCATATTCGCCCCGCGATTTCAGGTCGAGGAGAGGAAAAATGTCCAAGCATTGTCTGACCTTTACTGAGATTTCCAGAACTCCAGGCGTCGCAGCTTGCGCTGATGACGCCTTTTTCTTTTGCAGTGATCTCGGGGCGGCAGAGTTGATCCATTGCTAAGAATAAACTAACCCTTTCTTAACATTACCTGACTATCTTCCCGAGGAGTGCGAGGAATACCTTTGTACGGCAGAGGCGAACAACTTTCAATCACTGTTCAATTAACTTAACGGAGGGTTTCAGGATGCATCGCAACAGATTCGTGCAGACTGTGAGCCTGTCTGCTCTGGCGTTGCTGCTGGTTTTCGGTTTTACCGGGTCAGCGTACAGCCAGGGCGTGACGACCGCGGCTTTGAATGGCGTGGTTGTCGATCAGAACGGCCAGCCGCTGGTGGGCTGCAGTGTCGTGGCAGTTCACACCGCGAGCGGCACGATATTCGGCGCGGCGACGCGCAACGATGGCCGCTTCAACATTCCGGGCGTGCGGGTTGGTGGCCCCTACACGATTACGGCGACTTTGATCGGCTACCGCAAGGAGAACGTCGAGAACATCTTTCTGGGTTTGGGCGAAGACCGCCGCTTGACGTTTACGCTGGTCGAGGAGGCTCTGCAGGCGGCCGAGGTGACGGTGGTCGCGGAGCGGGATGCGATTTTGAGCGCCTCGCGCACCGGAGCGGCCACGGCGGTGAGCAGCGCGGCCATTCAGATGCTGCCGACCATCACCCGCAACATCAGCGATTTCTCCCGTTTGACGCCGCAGGCGAGTGGCAACTCGTTTGTCGGCCAGGACAACCGCTTGAACAACGTCACGGTCGATGGCTCTTATTTCAACAACTCCTTCGGCCTGGCCGGCAGCCCCGGCGAACGGACGGGTGTGGCACCGATTTCCCTGGATGCCATCGAACAGATTCAGGTCAACATTGCGCCGTATGACGTGCGCCAGGGCAATTTTGTCGGCGCGGGCGTCAACACGGTGACCAAGAGCGGCACCAACGAATTCACCGGCTCGGCCTATTACATCTTCCGCAATGACGGCCTGTATGGTGAGGAAGCCGGCGACGCGAAGTACAACCCCGGCAAGTTTGACTACAAGCAAATCGGTTTGCGCCTGGGCGGTCCGCTGATCAAGAACAAACTTTTCTTCTTCGGCAGTTTCGAGGATGATGAACTCACCAAGCCGGGCACGGATTTCACCGCCAATCTCGGGGGTGAAGCGGTGACCGGCAACAAGACGCGCGTGCTGGCGACTGACTTGAGCCAGCTCAGCAGCTTCGTGAGCTCGAAGTTTGGCTACCAAGCCGGCGGCTTTCAAGGCTATGACTTCAAGACGCCGGCGCTGCGGTTCATCGGCAAGTTGGATTACAACCTCAATGACCGCAACAAGCTGAGCTTGCGTTACAACCATTTGGACTCGGACACGGATGTCTTGATCTCCAACTCCTCCTCGCTGGGCTTCGGCAACCGCAGAACCAACACCAATGCCTTGAATTTCCAGAATTCGAACTACAAGATTCTGGAGAACATTCGCTCGATCGTCGGTGAGTGGAACTCGATCCTGAGCGACAACATGTCCAACAACCTGCTCGTCGGCTACACCCACAACGATGAAAGCCGCGAAAGCGTCGGCACCTTCTTTCCGTTCGTCGACATTCTCAAGGACGGCTCCACCTACACCTCCTTCGGCTTCGAGCCTTTCACGCCGAACAATGAGCTGCGCTACTGGAGCTTCCAGGTGCAGAACAACTTCACCTATTACCGCGGCGATCACAACTTCACCTTCGGCTTGAGCGGCGAGCGCTACGAGTCCGAGAACGTCTTCTTCCCCGGTTCGCAGAGCGTCTATGTGTACAATTCGCTGGATGATTTCTATGCCGATGCCAACGACTACTTTGCGAACCCCGGCCGGACCACCTCGCCGGTCACGCTGCGCCGCTTCCAGGTGCGCTGGGCGAATATCCCGGGCCAGATCAAGCCCATCCAGCCGCTGGAAGTGCTGTTCGCCGGCTTGTACGGCCAGGATGAATGGCAGGTTAACAAGAATCTGAGATTGACGCTCGGCTTGCGGGTGGACGTGCCGTTCTTTGGCGACACCGGCTTCAAGAATGCGCAAGTGAACGGCCTCAGCTTCCGGGAAGAGTCGGGCAGCACCGTGAAATACGCCACCGACAAGCTGCCGGATGCCAACCTGCTGTGGTCACCGCGCTTGGGCTTCAACTGGGATGTCTCCGGCGATCGCACCACCCAGGTGCGCGGCGGCACGGGCATTTTCACCGGCCGTCCGGCTTACGTGTGGATTTCCAACCAGATCGGCAACAATGGCGTGTTGACCGGCTTCGAGCAATTGGACAACACCACGGCCCGGCCGTTCCACCCAGATCCCAATCACTACAAACCCACCAACGTGACCGGCGCGCCGGCCGCCAGCTATGAATTGGCCTTCACCGATCCCAATTTCAAGTTTCCGCAGCTCTGGCGCAGCAACTTGGGCGTGGATCGCAAGCTGCCGTGGTGGGGCCTGATTGGCACCGCCGAGTTCATCTACGGGCGTGATGTGAACGGCATCTACTACATCAACGCCAACCTGGCACCGGCCAACACCAACTTCGTTGGTCCCGACAACCGTCCACGCTGGACCACCGGCAACCGGATCAACAGCAACATCTCCAGTGCGATCGTTTTGAAGAACCAGAACGACGGCTACTCCTGGAATTTGGCGGCGGCATTGGAAAAGCCGATGCAAGACGGCCTGTACGGCAAAGTGGCGTATAGCTACGGCGTTTCGAGGAACACGGTTGATCCCGGCTCCATCGCCTTTGGTTCCTGGAACAACAACCAACATTCCGGCGACCCCAATAATCCCGGCGTGGCATTCTCGATCAACTCCCCCGGCCATCGCGTCTTCGCGGCGCTGTCCTACCGCAAGGAGTATTTCGACTTCGGCGCCACCACCGTCTCCGTGTTCTGGGAAGGTGCGCGCAACTGGCCGGCTGACCCCTTCGCCTTTGCCTCCCGCACGGCCAGCTACACCTTTAGCGGCGATTTGAACGGCGACGGCGGCACCAGCAATGATTTGATCTACATCCCGCGCAACAAGTCGGAGATGAACTTCGAAGAGTTCACCTCCTCGGGCAAGACCTTCACCGTGGCCGAGCAGCAAGACGCTTGGGAAACTTTCATTCAGCAGGATCCCTACCTGAGCAAGCATCGCGGTGAATACGCCGAGCGCGGCGCCATTTACTTGCCGATGGTTTACCGGGCTGACCTCAGCATTACGCAGGATCTGTTTACCAACGTCAGCGGCAAGCGCAATGGCCTGCAGTTCCGCGTCGATTTGCTCAATGTCGGCAATCTGATCAACAAGAACTGGGGCGTGGGCCAGCGCCTGGTCACCACCCAGCCGTTGATCGCCCGCGGCGCCGATGCCGAAGGCAAAGCGCGTTACCGTCTGCGTAACATCGGCACCTCGTTGATCTCCAAGACCTACGAGCCGACTGCCACGGAGTATGACGTGTTCAGAATTCAGTTCAGCTTGCGTTACAGCTTCAACTGATATCACCTCAACGTTGTGAGAGCCGCCTCCGGCGACGGGGGCGGCTTTTTTTGTTTTCCGTCAGAAAGCATGACCTTTCGCTGAAAGTGTTCCCGCAACGGCTGGGCCGTTGCCTCAGGAACCTCAGCGTTTCCGCGGAGCCCGCAGGATTGGAAACCTCGGCTCAGCCGAGGTTGGAACACTCTGAAAAATGTTCTCGCAACGGCTGGGCCGTTGCCTCAGGAACCTCAGTGTTTCCACGGGGTCTGAAGGATTGGAAATCTCGGCTCAGCCGGGGTTGGGACATTTTTCTGTTTTTCGTCCTGTACACCCGCAAAGAAAAAGGCCGATGCTGCGCGCATCGGCCTTTCGTTTTCTGCCAATCTGAACTGAGACACCCGAGTACACCCTGCAGGAATCACCCCAGAGTCGCAGAGTTCGCCGCGTGAGACCGTCGCTATGCTCGGCGGATTCCGCAGTGAGCCTGACCCCCTCGAATCGTCTGCCTGCCGAGCGCTGCGGCAAGCGCTGTCACCGCTGCAGGATCATGCGCTTCACCTTCACTTGACCGCCGGACTGCAACCGCATGAAATACACGCCGGTCGGCACCTCGTTGCCGAATTTGTCCCGGCCATTCCAGCTTATTTGTCGAAAACCCGCCGGCTGCAATCCGTCAACCAGCTTGCGCACCACCTGGCCGGTGAGATTGTAGATGATCAAGCTGGCCGGCGCGGCTTCCGGCAGGGCAAACGTGATGTTCGTGTGCGAATAAAACGGATTGGGATGATTGCCCACGAGTTGCAGGCTGGCGGGCGGCCGCTGGGCAGTGGCCGCTGCCAGCGTTTGAGTCGTCGTGCCGGTTGCAGTGTTTGCCCGCGGCAGCGCGCTGCTGCCGAATTCGACGATGAGCTGCGGCGGATTTGCGCCTTCGCGGCTGCTGCCTGCGCCCATGACAGGCGTGGTGTTCAAGATGCCGAAACTCACTGTGCCGTTGCCGCCCACTGCCGCAGTGACCTCCCATTCCCGCCAGACATTGCTGGCCAACGGGCCTTGCGTAGCGAGCGCGCCGCCACTGCGATCAGCGTTATTCCAGGTCAGGCCGGACTCGGTCCACGGCGTGCTGGTCCCGGCGTAGTTGTTGGAAGCGGAATAGACCGTGACGTTGTCATTGCTGCCGGTGGTGACATACACCCTCAGCTTGGCGCTTTGCACGCTGCCGGTGATGCCCGTGACTTCGAACTTGAGGTAGCTGATCAACGTCAAGCTGCTGTAGCGGAACCGCAATTCCGTGTCGCTGCCGTAATTGTTGTCCGGCTTTTCCGCTGAGGTGAAAGCATCTGCAATGGGCGTGAACGTGAGGCTCGAAACGGTGCTGCCGGTGACTGTGATCGCCACGGTGGCGAGGTTGGAAACCGCGCCTTGATTATCAGTCACGGTGTATCCAAAGCTGTCATTTCCTGAGAAACCGGCATTGGGCGTGTAGGTGATGGCCCCATTGCTGGTGTTCACCGAAGTGGTGCCGTGACCGGCAGCAGTTGCCACAGTGACGCTGGCGGGATTGAGCGAGCCGTCGGCATCCGAGTCATTCGCCAAAACGTTGATGACCACAGCAGTTCCGGCGGTAGTGGTCGCGGCGTCGTTGTTGGCAACGGGCGCCGCGTTGGCCGCGGTCACCGTGATGTTTACCGTCGCGGCATTGGAGGTGGCGCCGGCATTGTCTTTCACCGTGTAAGTGAAGCTGTCATTTCCTGAGAAACCGGCATTGGGCGTGTAGGTGATGGCGCCATTGCTGGTGTTCACCGAAGTGGTGCCGTGACCGGCAGCAGTTGCCACGGTCACGCTGGTGGGATTGAGCGAGCCGTCGGCATCCGAGTCATTCGCCAAAACGTTGATGACCACGGCAGTTCCGGCGGCGGTGGTCGCGGCGTCGTTGTTGGCAACGGGCGCCGCGTTGGCCGCGGTCACCGTGATGTTTACCGTCGCGGCATTGGAGGTGGCGCCGGCATTGTCTTTCACCGTGTAGGTGAAACTGTCATTTCCTGAGAAACCGGCATTGGGCGTGTAGGTGATGGCGCCATTGCTGGTGTTCACCGAGGTAGTGCCATGCGCAGCAGCAGTTGCCACAGTGACGCTGGTGGGATTGAGCGAGCCGTCGGCATCCGAGTCATTCGCCAGGACGTTGATGACCACGGCAGTTCCGGCGGCGGTGGTCGCGGCATCGTTGTTGGCAACGGGCGCCGCGTTACTGCCGGCCGGCAAATACTCTATCACAAGCTGGGGCGGATTGGCACCTTCCCGGCTGCTGAGATACCCGCTCTCCGAAGTCTCATTCAGAAACGAAAAGCTGTATGTGCCGTTCCCACTGATACCCGCTGCGACATTCACTTCCAACCATGAGTTGGTGATCACCGGCCCATTGGTGCCCAGCAATCTGCCGCCGCGATCGGCATTGTTCCACGTCAGGCCTGTTTCCGTCCACGGCTCCGTGCCGCCGGCGTAGGTGTTGGATGCCGCATACGCCGAGGCGTTGTCATTCGTGCCTTCGGTGATAAAAAGCCGCAGTTTCGCACCTTGGAGGGCGCCATTGAGACCGTTCACCTCGAATTTGAAGTAGCTGGCATAGCCGGAAGTCGGACTGTTGCGGTAGCGCATGGCGCTGGCCGTGCCGTAGTTGTTCGTGGGCTTGGATTGCACGATGTGGGCATCTGCCAGCGGCGCGAAGGTCAGGATAACCGTGCCGGCCGGTGTGGTCACCAGAAAGTCGCTGGCGCTGAAGGCGGTAGCGCTGGCGTTGCTGACTGTGATCTTGCCGGTGGAGGCGCCTGGCGGCACCGTGGCTCGAATTTGCGTGTTGGAATCAATCACAAGACTTGCAGCCGCCTGGCCGTTGAACGCGACTTGGGTGACTTGGGAGAAATTACTTCCGGTAATGGTCACTTCCGTTCCAACCGGCCCGCTGGCCGGCGTGAAGGAAGTCAGCACCGGCGGCGGCAGCACGGCCAGACTCGCCAATGTGCCGGCCGCGATCTGCGTTGCGTTGTCGTCACTGAAAACGTTGACGGCATTGGGTGACACCGTCCGCCATCTCAGGGTGTCGGCCACGTTGGGGTCGTTGATGGTGAAGCGAATGGTCACCACGTCCGTGAAGGAGGTGCCCACGCTCGTGCCGCTGCCCGCACTGCTGTTGTATTCGAAATTGGCAGAAACCCGTCCGCTGGCCGGCTCGGTCACGGTCGGCGCAGTATACCGGCTGCCGTTGAAAGTGTGCGCGGTCAGCAGAGTCGGCTGGGAGAGCCACGCGGGATTGTAGGTGAAGACAAGATTGCCTGAGCCCATCCGGAAACCCGTACCGTTGGCTTTCATCTGCACCTTGAGATCCACGTTGCCGCCGGCGACGCCGTCATTTTTGACTCTGACAAGCTGCACTTCGAAGATCTGCGCCCAAGTCGAAGTCGCGATGAGAGCCGTCGCGATGGTGAAAGCCAGGGCCTGCTTGCGCATCCGTCACCTTTCTGAATTTATCCGCCTGGAGAGACGATGGTTGTGAACGGCCGCTCGCACTTCAGCGTGAACGGCCTGTTTTGAGATCGGGGATTAGCGATGAAAACGTGCAGGTGTGCGGCCCAGCCGCGTCACCGGGCGAGAGTCCGTCCTCACAATTGAGGTGGCTGCAGAGTCGAAGAGAGTAGGAGGGATTCCTTTCCCGCAGAAGAGCAGTCCGATCCGCGGGCACGGGCTGCTCGCTGATCTTGAGACGAGCACATATACCGGCAAATCCTCCAGTTCGCAGACGCCGCGGCCGTGAAGTCGGCGGAAGCGAAAGCAGTCCCGCGGAAAGCGACGACCTGTTGCGGCGAAACGAAATCGCTGCCGTTTGGGTTGCAATGCCGTCGCGGCAGCGGCACGCCGTATCATCATCGCGCCCGAGCTGTGCGGCGTGGCGTGCAGGTCTCAGCCAAAAACACCTTGACACACCGCAGCGGCCATGCTATATTGCGTCGCATCATTTTAACGAATGCGCGGCTGCCTGCGAGTACTCGCTCTTCGATCCTGATGATCTCCAGCTCAACTGCTTACCTGCCCATCTCACGCCGCAGGTTTTGCCGGCAGATCGCCGGCTTGGCCCTGCTCACTGCCTGTTCTCCCTCGCATAAATATCTGGCGGCACCGCCGCAGCACCGGCGTCGCCTGCGCGATTTGGGCATCGTCATCGGTGCGCTGCCTACCGGCGCCGGTAATGCCATCACGGATGTGGCCGGCGTAAAAGTCGGGCACTGCACTCTCATTGCCGGCACCGGCGCCTTGATCGTGGGCCAAGGCCCGATCCGCACCGGCGTGACCGTCATCATGCCAGGTGATGAAGTTGTGGTTGAGCATGTCACGGCGGCGCGCTTTGTGATGAACGGCAATGGGGAAATGACCGGCCTCGGCGCGGTCGATCAAACTGGATTGCTGCAAACCCCGATCTTTCTCACCGATACTTCGAACGTTGGCCGCGTGATGAACGGTGCGCTCACCTGGCTGCTGCAAGCCTATCCTGAAATCGGCGATACTGCTCCCGTGCCGGTGCCGGTGGTGGCGGAGACCTGGGCCGCGTTTCTGCATGATGCCGAAGGCCGGCATCTCGAAGAGGAACACGTGCAGGCGGCCATCGCGGCGGCAAAGTCCGGCCCGGTGGCTGAAGGCGCGGTGGGCGGCGGTGTCGGCATGGTGAGCTTCGATTTCAAAGGCGGCATTGGCACTGCCTCGCGCGTGTTGCCGGCGGCGCTCGGTGGTTACACGATCGGCGTGCTGGTGCAGGCTAATTTCGGCGAGCGCGAGCAGCTCACCATCAACGGCGTGCCGGTGGGCAAAGAAATCACTGATCTCATGCCGATGGTCGGCCGCAAAGCAAAATCCCTGATCTTGATCGGCGCCACGGATGCGCCGATGATTCCGGCGCAATTGCAGCGCTTGTGCAAGCGCATGATTCTGGGCATGGCACGCACCGGCGGCCAGTCGAGTCATGGCTCGGGAGATCTCGCGCTTTTCTTTTCCACCGGCATCAAGATTCGTGCGGGCGCAGCCTTCACCGACATTCACATTTTCAATGATGAATGGCTGAGCCGCGCGCATCAGGCAGCCGGCGAGGCCGCGGAAGAGGCGATCTTGAACGCGTTGTGCGGCGCCGAAACCACGGTGGGCATCAACGACAACACTGCATTTGCCCTGCCGCTGGCAAGATTGCCGGCCATCATGAGGAAATATGGGCGCTGATTCGCATCCCGACTCGCACCGTTCTCCCGGCAAGGAGACGGCGTGGGCCGGCGCGCAGGAAAGCCGGCGGAGTTCCATCACTGCGGTGCCCGGCGTCAGCGTCGGCCACTTGACCCTCGCCGAAGGCGAAGTGCAAACCGGCGTCACGGTGATCCTGCCCTATCCGCTGGCCGTCAGAAATCGCAAGCTCTTCATCGGCAGCTTTGCCGGCAATAATTGGAATGAATGGACCGGCTTGCACGTCGCGCAGGATTTTGGCACGTTCTCTTCTCCGATTGTGCTGTGCAACGCGACAGCGGTGGGAACGGCCTACGATGCGCTGATCACGTTCGGACATCAGCGCCATTTCGAGCTTCCCATCGACAACGCCTGGCCGCCCATCGTCATCGGCGTGGATGATGGCTACCTCAACAATCTGCGCGAGCGCCGCCTCACCGGCGAGCAGGTACTTGCGACGATTCACGCCGCCGCGCCGGCGCCGGCGTGCGGCAGCGTCGGCATCGGCCGCGGGTTGTGCGCTTTTGGTGGAAAGGGAGGGGTTGGTGAGGCGGCACGCTCTCTGGTTGTGGCGGACGAGCAGTTGATCGTGGGCGCGCTGCTGGTCGCGAACGGCGGCCGGTTTTTGCATCAATGTGAAGCCGAGTTGCCGTCCTCGCTGACGCCAAGCTTCGTGCTGATCCTGGCCACCAGTGCGCCGCTGCTGCCGCAGCAGTTGCGCCAACTCGCGGAAGCCGGCATGCGGGGCTTGGACCGCCTCGGCCTGTGCCTGCAAAACGAACAGCGGCTGGCGCTGGCTTTTTCCACCACCAACACGGTGGATGGCGCATTCGAGGAGAAACTCCAACTTTTCCGCGAACGCTGGTATGGCGCGGAAACCATTGCGCTGCTGTGTCAGGCCGCAGCCGAAGCTGCGACGCAAGCCTTGCAACGGGCGCTCCAGCAGACCGAAGTGATCACCGGCAGAAAGGGCCGGCAGCTCCGGCCGGTTGATTTGACACATCTTGTCGTGGAGTGAGCGCGCTGCTTGCGGTTGAAAATATCAGCTTGGCAGAAAGACACTCCGCTTTTGGCAAAACCGAGTGTCTATAATGCCGCCCCTGCAGAGCTAGAAGCGATAGATTTTTTCGATTCCCTGGGCGCTGCCCGTGGGCGAATACATGCGACCCTGTTTGGAGCCAAGCTGGCCTTCCAAATGATGAGAGTGTATGCTTATCGTTGCAGTACTAAAATTCCGCCGGCAGTGAAATCACGGGGAACGGTTCGATGCAGAGAAAAGAAGCGCACGCGGCCTGGCAGAGACTGCTCGCGGCGATGGTGTTGATCACTCCGCTCGCGATCTTCGGTCAGGAGCTGGATGCTACGGAACACATGCTGCGCGATCTCAGCGAAGCGCCAGGCGTGTCCGGCTATGAAGAGCCGGCCGCGCAAGTGTTCATGAAATACCTCGCCCCGCACGTGGACCGTTTGCAGCGCGATCATCTCGGCGGCGTGATCGGCAGCAAGCAGGGTAGCGCGCCCTCGCCCCGCGTGCTGCTGGACGCGCATCTCGATGAAATCGGCTTCATGGTCAAGCGCGTGGATGAAAACGGCTTTGTCAAGTTTTTCCCGCTCGGCTGGAACTTCCCCCAGCAGTTGCTCGATCGGCGCGTCCTCATTCACACGCGCAGCGGCACCGTTCTCGGTGTGCTCAACACCGGTCCCGATATTCAAGAGGACAAGCTCATTCCCCGCGAAGAGATGTGGATCGATGTCGGTGTCGCCAGCCGCGCCGAAGCTGAAGCCCTGGGCATTCAGCCGGGCGATCCCATCACTCACCAGAGCAGCTTTGCGCGCATGGCGAATCCGAAGTTTTTGCTGGGCAAGGCCTGGGATGATCGCGTCGGCCTGGGCGTCCTCATTGGCGTGATGAAAAACCTGGCGCAGTCGCCGCATCCCAACACCGTCTTTGCCACCGGCGCCGTGCAGGAAGAGATCACGCTCGCGGGCGCGCGGACCCTGGTGGCGGCGGTGCAGCCGGACATTGCCATCACACTCGACATCGACGTCACCAGCGATTTGCCCGCGAACACCAGCGCGGACTATGCCCAGCCCGTGCTCGGCAAGGGCGTGGTCATCATTCTCCACACCGCGGAAATGCTGCCGCATGTCAAACTGCGGCAGTGGGTGCAGAGTGTTGCGGATGAGCTTGAAATTCCTTATCAATTCATGCTGGAAGAAGGCGGCGGCACTGATGCCGGCCCGATTCACAAGTGGAATTTGGGTGTGCCCACGCTCGATCTGGTGATCCCGCAGCGGTACTATCACAGCGCCAACGGCATCATTCACCGCGATGATATCGACAGCGCCGTGCAGTTGATTACGGCAGTGATCAAAAGGCTGGATCGCAAGAAGGTGGAGGAGTTGAGTTTCAAAGCGCGCTAGCGCGCAAGAGCGCTCGAAGAAATCAAATCCGCTCGAGCAGACTGCTTGCTTCTATAGTTGGAGCCGACAGAGCATGAATTCCAATCTTCGGTTTTCCCATCCGCACGGCAACGTGCTTTACCGCAAGCTGCGCTATGAATTCCCAATGATGGTACGCGGCGAGGGCGTCTATCTCTATGATGCCGGCGGCAAACGTTATCTCGATGCTTCCGGCGGCGCGATTGTCGCCAACCTCGGCCATGGCAATCAAACTGTCGCCGAGGCCATCGGCCGGCAAGCAGCCCGATTGGGTTATGTCAGCGGCCTGCAATTCACCCATGAACCGGTGGAAGAGCTTGCCCGCGCCTTGTGCAGTGTTGCGCCCCCAGGATTGACCAAGGCGTTTTTTCTCTCCGGCGGCACGGAAGCCACCGAGGCCGCCATGAAGCTGGCCCGGCAGTACTGGATGGCCAGGGGCGTCACCACGAAGTATAAAATCATCAGCCGCCTGCCCAGCTATCACGGCAACACCTTCGGCTCGATGGGCGTAAGCGGCCGGCAAGCCTATCGCGTGCAGTTTCAGCACATGTACGTCGATCACCCCAAGATTCCGCCGCCCATTTGCTACCGCTGCGCTTGGGGCAAAATTTTTCCGCACTGCGACTATGAATGCGCGTCCGAGTTGGAGTTGGTGATTCAACGCGAGGGGCCGGATACGGTCGCGGCATTTCTGGCGGAGCCGGTGCTGGGCACCACCGGCAGCGGCATGGTGCCGCCGGCAGAATATTATCCGCGTGTGGTCGAGATTTGCCGCAAGTATAACCTGCTGTTCATCGCCGATGAAATCCTGTGCGGCATGGGTCGCACCGGCGATTGGTTTGCGATCACGGCCACCGGCGTCACGCCCGACATCATGCTCGCCGGCAAAGGCCTTACCGGCGGTTATGTTCCGCTTTCCGCCATGCTGGCGCGCGGCGAGCTGGTCGAGGCGATCTACGCCAGCGGCAGTGATTTCCTGCACGCTCAGACTTTTGCTCATCATCCGGTGGCCTGCGCCGCTGCGCTGGCAACGATTCGCTATTTGCAGGAACATCAACTCGTCGAGCGCTGCCGCGAGATGGGCGTCGTTTTGCATGCGCGGCTGCAACGCCTGCGCGCTCATCCTTTGGTTGGTGATCTTCGCGGCCGAGGCTTGCTGGCGGGAATCGAGCTGGCCGCCGACAAGAGCACGCGCGCGCCCTTTGCTCGCAGCCTGAAGATCGTCGAGAAGATCGCCGCAGAAGCGCTCAATCGCGGCTTGATCATTTGGACCAACGCCGGCCACGTGGACGGCAGCAATGGCGACGGCATTCTACTCGCGCCGCCGTTCATCGTGAGTCAGGAACAGATCGAAACGATCGTGACGCTGCTGGAGCAGAGTCTGGATGCCGTGGCCGCGGCTTTACGTTCGCCATGAATAGACACTTGATAACGCCGCTCGCGTTGTTAAGCCGCTTGGTCTTGTGGAGAGCAATTCTCCCGAGCGAGTGCTCCCGTATGAAAACTGTCTTGACGCAAAACTGCGCCAATTTTCCGGCGCAGCTTGCAACCGACAATGCGTCCGCCGCAGGTTGCAGCGCCTTGCCGGCGCCGGCGCGCAAACAAATCCCATGAAATTCATTTGAGAGAGGAGAGTGGGCATGGCAGCGAAGAAGCAGTTCAAAATCACCTACGCCACCCTGGGCGCGGACATGGACAAGTTTCATCGCGATTTTGATCGCGCGCTCGCACAGGTGCGCCAGAAAATCGGCCAGACGCATCCACATGTGATCAACAACCAGCATGTGCCGGGCGCCGGCGAAACGTATGCCAGCTTCAGTCCGGTGGACACGCGCATGGCCTTGGCCTATTTCAAAGCTGCGACCAATGATGAAATCGATGCGGCCGTGACCGCGGCTCGAGAAGCTTTCCCCAAATGGGCGGCCACCGATTACCGCAAGCGCGCGAAGATCCTGCAAAAGGCTGCCGGCCTGGTGCGCAAGAATCGCTTCGAGCTGGCCGCCATCATGTCGCTGGAGGTGGGCAAGAATCGTCTCGAATCCATGGGCGACGTTGAAGAATCAGCCGACCTGATGGATTATTATGCCAAGCAATTGCTCGATGCCAAAGGCTTCACGGTGCCGCTCGCCCGGCTGTCGCGTAAGGAAGACACGCGCTCGGTGCTGCGGCCTTATGGCGTGTGGGCCATGATCGCGCCCTTCAACTTTCCGCTGGCCCTGCCCTCGGGCATGAGCGCCGGCGCCATTCTCGCCGGCAACACGCTGGTGTTCAAGCCCTCGGTGGATACGCCGTGGACCACCAGCCGGCTGCAGGAAGTTTACGTGCAGGCCGGCATGCCGCCCGGCGTGGTGAATTTTCTCGCCGGCGACCGCCGCATGGGCGATGTCCTGATCCATCACCCGCAACTGGACGGCATCGTCTTCACCGGCTCCAAAGGCGTGGGGATGAAAATCTTCCGGGAATTCAGCCAGGACTTCATCAAGCCCGTGATTCTCGAAATGGGTGGGAAGAATCCCGCCCTCGTCATGCCGAGCGCGGATCTGGAGACCGCTGCCGAAGGCGTCATGCGTTCCGCCTTCGGATTGCAGGGCCAGAAATGCAGCGCTTGCTCGCGGGTTTATGTTCATCGCCAGGTGAAGGACAAATTCATCGATCTGTTGCTGCGCAAGACGGCAGCCCTGCGCATCGGCGACCCCGTCGAAAAGGACGTCTTCATGGGGCCGGTCATCAACCGCAAAGCTTATGACAAATTCCAGGCGGTGGTGGAGGAAGCGCGGCGCGACGGCACCGTCTTGACCGGCGGCAATATCCTGCGCGAGGGCGATTTTGCCAACGGCTATTTTGTTGCACCCACGATTGTCACCGGCCTGCCGGCCTCGCATCGTCTGGTGAAAGAGGAACTCTTCCTGCCGATCCTCATCGTGGACGTGGCTGATTCTCTGGAAGAAGCGGTTCGGCTCGGCAACAACGTCGAGTACGGTCTGACGGCCGGCATTTACACCAAACGCAAGCGCGAGTTGGATTACTTTTTCGATCACATCGAAGCGGGCGTCACTTATGCCAATCGCCGCAGCGGTGCGACCACCGGCGCCTGGCCTGGGGTGAATTCGTTCTGCGGCTGGAAAGGCTCGGGCAGCAGCGGCAAAGGCGGGTGCGGGCCTTATTACGTGCAGCAATTCATGCGCGAGCAAAGCCGGACGATCATGCAGTAGCTCGCGGCTGCCGCCTGCGGGAATTTTCATGCCTCACAATCGGCCGCGTGGTTGCTGGTTGCCTGCCGGTCATCGGCAAGGCGGCGGCAATCGGCAACGCGCGGCTGGCGGTCGATTTTCTCTTCACGCTTGGAAAGCGCATTCGCTATGACCACATCCACTTCCAAAGTCATGACCATGGCCGAGGCCATTCGGCAGAACGTCCGCCCCGGCGATACCATCACCATCGAAGGCTTCACCCATTTGATTTGTTTTGCCGCCGGCCACGAGATCATCCGGCAGGGACTCACCGATTTGACGGTTTGCCGATTGACGCCGGATTTGATCTACGATCAAATGATCGCGGCCGGCTGCGTCAAGAAAATGATCTTCTCCTGGGCGGGTAATCCCGGCGTCGGGCCGTTGCATGCCTTGCGCCGCGCCGTGGAAAAGGGCAGACCCCAACCCCTCGCGCTGGAAGAGTATTCGCACTTCGGCATGGCGCAGCGATTGGCCGCCGGTGCCTCTCATCTTCCTTTCCTGCCGCTGCGCAGTTACAAGGGAACGGATTTGCCCAAGGTCAATCCCCTGATCCGCACCGTGACGTGTCCTTACACCGGCGAGGAGCTTTATGTCGTGCCTGCGCTCAATCCCGATGTCGCCATCGTGCATGCGCAGCGCGCCGATGCCGAGGGCAACGCGCAAATCTGGGGTTTGTATGGTGTCCAAAAAGAAGCGGCTTTTGCCTCGCGCCGCGTGATCGTGGTGGTGGAGGAGCTGGTCGATGAAAGCATCATTCGCCGCGATCCCAACCGCACCGCGATCCCCGGCATGATTGTGTCGGCGGTGGTGGTCGAGCCGTACGGCGCGCACCCCAGTTTTGCCCAGGGCTATTACGATCGCGACAATGATTTCTATTTGGCGTGGGAGCAAATCTCGAAGGAGGAAGCGCGGCTGGCGGATTATCTGAAGGAATGGATCTATGATTTGCCCGATCGTGCTGCATACTGGCAGAAGCTCGGTCCGGAAGTGCATGCGCGGCTGGACGTGCGGCAACGCCTGAGCGGGGAAGTCAACTACGGCTTTTAGAACCGGGAAGAACAGCCCGGGAGTCCTGTGCTGTCGAACCCACCGATTGCAGCCACCCAACCGGAATCACGAGAGTGCGGGATTTTCGGAAGTGGCATGAAACCCGCATAAACACAGGCCGAAATGGCATTCATCGAACGAGTCTCTGCCCGAGGTGCATGTGAACGTTGACCGTCATCTGCATGTTTTGAAAACGGCGATGCGCCTGCCGTTGCCCGTTGCCAGCGTGTTTCCCTTTTTCGCGGAGGCCGCCAATCTCGGTCGCATCACCCCGCCGGAGATGCACTTCCACATTCTCACGCCCCAGCCCATTGTCATGCAAGCAGGCACGATCATTGATTATCGCATCCGGCTGTTCGGCATTCCCATGCGCTGGCAATCGCTGATCTCGGAATGGCATCCGCCGCACGTTTTTATCGATGAGCAACTGCGCGGCCCGTACGCGGTGTGGATTCACACGCATCGCTTCCGCGAGCAGGCCGGGGAGACCATCATCGCAGACGAGGTGCAGTACCGCCTGCCGTTGGCGCCCTTCGGCGAAGTGGCGCTGCCGCTGGTGAAGCGGCAGCTTGCCAGAATTTTTCAGTATCGCCAGCAGGTCGTGGAGCGGATTCTGATGGCCGGGGCTGCGCAGCCCGCGCAGCACTAACCTTCGGCTATCGGCGCAAGGCGCTTGGCAGAATTCGTGTGCTGCCGAGACAGGGGATCCTCGCCGCGGCGCTTGAGAATGGCCAAACCCGCGGCATAGGCGGCAAACGCCAGCAGAATGCCCACCAGCGGATCAAGCGCATGATGATAGCCCAGATAAACCGTGGCCGCGGCAACGCCGAGCGCCAGCGGCAGCAGGACGTAACTCACGCGGCGGTTGAAGCGCCAGGTGGTGAGCGCCCAGGCCATCGCGCCGGAGACATGCGTGGAAGGAAAACAGCCGCCGGCAATCGCGCCTTGCGACTGCAAATGTTGCGTGATCGGTCCGAAGAAGTAGCCGGTGTACTCCGTGGTGCGCAGGGCATTGAGGGAATCGATCATGCGCGGGCAAAGAGAAGGGAAGGCATAGAACAGCACAAAGTTGGCGCAATAGGTCAAGGTCACGATCGCAAAGGCCGCCATCGTTTCCGCCCATTTACCGCGCAGGAAAAGCGGCAGCGTGGCCAGCGGCAGAAACAGGTAGTACGAGACATAAAACACATTCATCAGCTCGTCCAGCCAGGGACGGTAGAACTGTTGCGCCCAAATCGTGGGGTGTACGCCGAACAGCAGCTTGTCGAGCTGCACCAGCGGATCCATGGCCCAATAGTTTCCCGTGAACATGCGATTCATGTGATTCATCTCGAAGTAGCCATAGAACATCACCACCAGGGGGTAGAACGTGCGCAAAAACCAGAGCGCGGGCCGGCGCGGATGTTTTTCACCGGCGCGAATGATCTCCAGAAAGAGCGCCGCCAGCACGAGATGAATGGCAACATCTTGCGGCCAGTTGGGAACATGATGATGGAAGAAGGGGAGCAACACAGCCAGGAGGGCGAGATAGCCAATTGCCAGCACATCCATGAGCCGAAAGTGGAGGCCGCCGTAGCGCTGCCGCCACCAACGCCTGAGCGAGGTCATAACGGACACGTTGTCTCCTTGAGCAAGTAATTTGACGCGGCAATATAGCGAATCGCCCGCTCACTTTCAAATCGAAGCTTGACTTTGGAAACGATTTCTTTATCTTCTGCCCATTCGAACGGCATCCACAACCAACTTCCTGCCATTTGAGGGACATGGCTGAGAATCCCAAGCCCGTCTACTATTCCGATTACTTGCAACTCGACCGGTTGCTCACCAGCCAGTCACCCAAAAGCGTCGAGTCCGGCGCGCCGGCGCATGATGAGATGCTGTTCATCATCGTGCATCAAGTCTTTGAGCTGTGGTTCAAGCAAATCCTGCACGAGCTGGATGCCGTGCTCACCCAGTTCAGAAACGAGTACGTCGATGAACGGCAGATCGGCGTGGTCACCTCGCGGCTGTTGCGCATCACCGAAATCCAGAAACTCATCAATGATCAGTTCCGCGTGCTCGAAACCATGACGCCGCTGGATTTCCTGGAGTTTCGCGGTAAATTGGCGCCGGCCTCGGGTTTTCAAAGCGTGCAGTTTCGTCTCATTGAAAACAAGCTCGGCTTGCCGCCGCAGCGCCGCATGCAGTTCGACAAAGAGGCCTACACCTCGCATGTCTCGCCCGAGCATCGCGAGCTCATTCTCGCCGCTGAAGCCGAGCCTGCCCTGGTGCTGCTCGTCGAGCGCTGGCTGGAACGGACGCCCTTCCTCGACTTCAACGGATTCAACTTCTGGGCCGCTTATCGCCAGGCCGTCGAGCGCATGTTGCAGCACGATCGCGAAAACATCCAAAACAATCCCCACCTCTCTGCCGCGGAGAAAGCGAAACAGCTTGAAAGTTTGACGGCCAACGTTGAAAGTTTCAACGCGCTGTTCGATGAGACCATGCACCGCCAGCTCATGGCCAAAGGCAAACGCCAGTTTTCCTACCAGGCGACCCAGGCGGTGCTGCTGATTCAACTCTACCGCGATGAGCCGATCTTGCATTTACCCTTTCGCCTGCTCACCGCGCTGGTGGAAATCGATGAGCTGTTCACCACCTGGCGCTACCAGCATGCGCTGATGGTGCATCGCATGATTGGCACCAAGATCGGCACCGGCGGTTCCGCGGGCTATCACTACTTGAAGGCGACGGTGGACAAGCACAAGCTCTTCCCTGATTTGTTCGACTTGTCCACGTTTCTGATTCCCCGCTCTGAACTGCCGGAGTTGCCCGAAGAAATCCGCAGGAATTTGGGATTCTATTACTCCGCCCACTCGCAGTTGCCGTGACGAGCAGCTCCATCGCCGCGATCGTTCTGCCCGCGTTCAGTCAGGGCTTGGGCGGCGCGCCAGATGCTTCACAAGATTTTTCCGCAAACACTGCGTGGCATGGAAGAAATCAAAAACTACATCAACGGGGAATTGCTGCCAGCCGTGAGCGGCCGCCGGCTCGACAACTTCGCTCCGGCAACCGGTGAAGTCTATTCCCACCTGCCGGATTCCGGAGAGCAGGAGGTTGCGGCGGCGATTGTCGCTGCGCAAACCGTCTTTCCGCAATGGTCGAGCCTGGCGGCGGAAGAGCGCAGCCGCTGCTTGTTCCGCCTCGCTGATCTGATCGAACAGCGCGTCGAGGAACTGGCGCTGGCGGAGTCCATCGATACCGGCAAGCCCGTTGCATTGGCACGAGCTGTCGACATTCCGCGCGCGGTGAGCAACTTTCGTTTCTTTGCAGCGGCGGCCACGCAATTTGCCAGTGAGAGTCACGCCACCGGCGTGCAAGCGATCAACTACACCTTGCGCCAACCGGTGGGCCTTGCCGGCTGCATCTCGCCGTGGAATTTGCCGCTTTACCTGTTCACGTGGAAAATCGCGCCTGCGCTGGCCGCGGGCAATTGTGTCGTGGGCAAGCCTTCGGAGCTTGCGCCCATGACGGCCTATCGGTTGGCCGAGATTTGCCGCGCGGCGGAATTGCCGCCGGGCGTGTTGAACATCATTCACGGCACGGGCGAGCGCGCCGGCGCCGCGCTTGTCGCTGCACCGCAAATTCCCGCGATTTCCTTTACCGGCGGCACCAAAACCGGCGCCGCGATCGCGGCGGTGGCGGCGCCCCGGTTCAAGAAACTCTCGCTGGAGCTGGGCGGCAAGAATCCCGTGCTGATCTTCGCTGATTGCGATTATCCCGCCATGTTGCGCACCACACTGCATTCGTCTTTTTCCAATCAGGGCGAGATTTGTTTGTGCGGGGCGCGGTTGCTGGTGGAGGCTGCGCTCTACGACCAGTTCCAGAAAGATTTTGTCGCGGCTGCCGGCGCATTGCGGGTGGGCGATCCACTGCTGGCGGAATCACACCTCGGCGCCGTGATTTCGCGCCAGCACCTGGAGAAAATTCTCTCCTACGTTGATCTCGCGCGGCGAGAGGGCGGCCGCGTGTTGTGCGGCGGCCATTCCGTGAAAGTGGCAGGGCGATGCGCGCACGGTTGGTTCATGGCGCCGACGGTCATCGCAGACCTGCCGCCGGCGTGCCGCACGAATCAGGAGGAAATCTTCGGACCGGTGGTGAGCTTGGCGCCGTTCGAATCGGAGGAGGAAGCGCGGCAGCTCGCCAACAATGTGCCCTACGGCTTGGCCGCGGTCGTTTGGACCGAGAATTTGACGCGCGCGCATCGTCTGGCGCACGGCCTGCAAGCGGGAATTGTGTGGATCAATTGCTGGATGCTGCGCGATTTGCGCACGCCCTTTGGCGGCATGAAAAATTCGGGGGTGGGCCGCGAAGGCGGCTGGGAGGCGCTGCGCTTTTTCACTGAACCCAAAAACATCTGCGTGAAATTGCGTGAATCGCCCTAGTCAGGGAATTTTCCGAACCATGACTGACGCCATTATTTCGTCGCGCGCGCCCGCGCCGGTTGGTCCGTATCCCCACGCCCGCCGTGCCGGCCAGTTGCTGTTTCTCTCCGGCATCGGGCCGCGCCAGGCCGGCAGCTCGGAGATTCCCGGCGTCGAGCTGGATGAACGCGGTGAAGTCGTCTCCTACGATTTCGCGCTGCAATGCCACGCCGTCTTCCGCAACATCAAAGCCGTTCTCGCAGAGGCGGGCACGAGCTGGAATCGGATCGTCGACGTCACGGTGTTCCTGACCGATATGAAGAAAGACTTCGCGACTTTCAACCGCATCTATGCCGAGTATTTCACTGAGCACCAGCCTTGCCGCACCACGGTCGAAGTCAATCGCCTGCCCACGCCGATTGCCATTGAATTGAAAGTGATTGCCACGATTGAGTGAAGCGGGCGCCGCCCGGCAGGGAGGAAGGTGCCGTCGCAAACCAGAGCAGCAGTCGTGAACCCCAATCACCGGGAGGGTGCCATGGACATTCGCGCAGCGCAGAAGCCGCTCGAGCCGTTTAGCTTGATGGGTTGGATCGAGAAGAACAAGGATCGCTTACTGCCGCCGGTCGCCAACGAAACCATCTTCAAAGGCAATGACAACTTCATCGTCATGGTTTCGGGCGGGCCGAATGCGCGCAAGGATTACCATTATAATGAAAGCGAAGAACTCTTTCTGCAGCTCAAGGGTGACATCAAAATCAAACTCTATCAAGAGGGCCGGCATTGGGAGGTGACGCTGCGGGAAGGTGAAATGCTGCTCATTCCGCCGAAGGTGCCGCATTCGCCGCAGCGCTTTGCCGGCACCTACGGCCTGATCATCGAGAAGCACCGGGTGCAAGGCGAGCAGGACGGCTTCTTGTATTTCTGCGAGAAGTGCGGCAATCTGCTGTATGCCGAGTATTTCTTCCTGGAGGACATCGTCAAGCAATTTCCCATGGTCATGCGCAATTTCTACTCTTCGCTCGAGCGCCGCACCTGCAAGAAATGCGGCCACCTCATGGAGCTGCCGCCCAATTGGGAAGACAGCATTACCCGCCGCAGCGCAAACAATGAATATGCCGAAGATCCCTATGCGCAAGTGCACGGCAAATCCTGGTGAGCGGCGAACCAACGGCAAACAGGCGGCCCGGCGCGCGGGCACAGCAGTCTGGAGCGGCCGCGGCCATTCGTCAACCTACAGGCATTTGAGATGAAGAACGCGATTGTTGTTGTGGCAGTTTTGGTGCTCGCTTCGCTCGGTTTTGGACAGATAACCTACAAAACACCGCCGCGCGAAGTGGTTGACATTCTCGATGCGCCGCCGACGCCCACCGTGGTGATGAGTCCGCGCCAGGAGGCGCTGTTGCTGGTGGATTTCCGGCCGCATCCTGCGCTCGAGTTGCTGGCGCAGCCAATCTTGAAGCTGGCAGGTGTGCGTCTCAATCCCAACCTCGGCAACCGCCAGCGGCTGTCGCAATACACCCGGCTTTCCGTGAATTGGCTGCAACGTGGCAGGACGGTAGTGATCGACGCGCCCGCGGACGGCCGCATCGGCATGCCGCAATGGTCGTACGACGGCACCCGCCTCGCTTTCACGCATGATCTCACTGACGGCGTGGAGCTGTGGATTGCCGAGGCCGCAACCGGCAAGGCCAGGGCGCTGCCGGCCGTGCGGGTCTGTGATGTTTTGACCGCGCCGTTTCGCTGGACGAGTGACAACGAGCATCTGCTCGTCCTGCTCGTGCCGCCAGAGCGCGGCGCGCTCCCGCAAGCGCCGTTGGTTCCCGCCGGACCCGTCATTGATGAAACCGCCGGCAAATTCGCGAAGGTCATGACCTTCCAGGATCTGCTGCGCAATGCACATGACGAGCTGCTGTTCGAGCATTTCGCCACCACGCAGTTGGCGCTGGTGCATGCCGTTACCGGTGAAATCACCGCCATGGGCGCGCCGGCCATGATCATGCGCGCGGAGTTTTCGCCGGATGAAAAATTCCTCCTGGTGACCAAACTCAAACGGCCGTTTTCCTATCGTGTGCCTTATTTCTATTTCACCCGCTCGACCGAAGTGTGGGATCGCACCGGCAATCTGGTCGCGACGGTCGCGGATTTGCCGATCGCGGATGACATCCCCACGCAGGGCGTGCCGGTCGGGCCGCGCGAAGTGGAATGGCAGCCGCTGCATCCCGCCAAGCTGCTGTGGGTCGAAGCGCTCGACGGCGGCGATCCGCGCAAAAAGGTTCCGCAGCGCGACAAACTCATGGCCTTGGCTGCGCCTTTCACCGCAGCGGCGACGGAAGTCATGCTGATTCAGCATCGTTTCGCCGGAGTTGACTGGATGGCGAAGCGCGATGCAGTGCTGCTGACCGAATATGATCGCGATCGGCGCTGGCGCACGACGGTATTTGTCAATCTGGCGAAGCCGGCAGCGAGCCGCAAAGTCATCTTCGATCTCAGCGTCAATGATGACTACGGCGATCCCGGCCGGCCGGTTTACGAAACGCGGAAAACCGGTGAATCGGTTGTGCTGCAGGACGGCGATTGGCTCTACCTGAATGCGCGCGGTGCCTCACCAGAGGGCGCCCGGCCCCGCCTCGATCGCTTGAACGTGAAAACGCTGGCCAAACAAACGCTGTTTCAAGCGCGCGGCAATTCCTTCGAGCCGTTCCTTTCCTTCATCGGCGGCAACCGCAACCTCATTCTCACGCGCTATGAATCACAAAAAGAGCCGCCCAACTATTTCATCGTCGATTTGAAAAAGAAGACGCGAACCACGCTCACCGATTTCAAGGATCCGGCGCCGCAGCTTACTGGCTTGCGGAAAGAGCTGGTGAAATACAACCGGCCCGATGGCGTGCCGCTCTCCGGCACGCTCTATTTGCCGCCCGGCTATCAAGCCGGCACGCGACTGCCGCTGCTGATCTGGGCCTATCCGCTGGAGTACTCCGACCCCGGCACCGCCGGCCAGGTGCGCGGCTCGCCGCATTCATTCACCTTTCTGCGCGGCGCTTCACCGCTGTTCTTTCTGACCCAGGGCTACGCCGTTCTGCTGGACGCCACCATGCCGGTGGTGGGTGATCCTGAAACCATGAACGACACGTTCGTGGAACAGATCGTCGCCGCGGGCCGCGCCGCCATCGACAAGCTCGATTCCATGGGCGTGGTCGACCGCTCGCGCGTGTGCGTGGCCAGCCACAGCTATGGCGCTTTCATGGCGGCCAATCTGCTGGCGCATTCCGATGATTTTGCCGCCGGCATTGCGCGCAGCGGCGCCTACAACCGCACGCTCACGCCCTTCGGTTTTCAAAGTGAGCGGCGCTCGTTTTGGGAGGCGCCGGAGGTTTACCTGAAGGTTTCGCCATTCACCTACGCCAACAAGATCAATGAGCCGCTGCTGCTCATTCATGGCGAGGCGGACAACAACCCCGGCACGCATACCATGCAATCGGAGCGGCTGTTTCAAGCCATGAAAGGCAATGGCGGCACCGCGCGGCTGGTGTTGCTGCCGTACGAAGGCCACGGCTATGTTGCCCGCGAATCGGTGCTGCATACGCTGGCGGAGATGTTCGAGTGGTGTGACCGCTTTCTCAACAAACATGACCCCGGCCCGCACCGCGAAACGCCGCCGCAGTGAGGCCGGATTGCTGCGCCGGCCGTCACGTGTTGCGATGCTCGCACCCTGTCCATGTCAGTGCAACCTTTCTTGAAAATCGACATTCACACGCATATCCTGCCGGAATCCTGGCCGGATCTGAAGGAGAAATACGGCTACGGTGGCTTTGTGCAACTGCACCATCATCAGCCCGGCTGCGGCCGGCTGATGATCGACGGCCGGCTGTTTCGCGAGGTGAGCGCCAACACCTGGGATCCGCACGAGCGCTTGCGCGATTGTGACGCCAGCGGCGTGGCGGTGCAGGTGCTGTCAACCGTGCCGGTGATGTTCAGCTATTGGGCGAAGCCGCAAGACGCGCTGGATCTCAGCCGCCTGCTCAATGATCACCTCGCCGGCGTCGTGGCGCAATTTCCCCGGCGCTTTATCGGTTTGGGAACGGTGCCGCTGCAAGCGCCCGAGCTGGCCATCAAGGAAATGAGGCGCTGCAAGAACGAACTCGGACTGGCCGGGATCGAAATCGGCACACACGTGAATGACTGGAATCTCAATGACGAGCATCTCTTTCCCGTTTTTCAAGCAGCGGAAGAGCTGGGCCTCGCGGTCTTCGTTCATCCCTGGGATATGATGGGCAAGGAGAGGATGCCGAAGTATTGGCTGCCGTGGCTGGTGGGCATGCCCGCGGAAGTTTCACTCGCGATTTGCTCAATGATTTTTGGAGGCGTGTTCCGGCGCCTGCCCCGGCTGCGCGTTGCGTTTGCGCACGGCGGCGGCGCGTTTCCCGCCACCATTGGCCGCATCGAGCACGGCTTCAAAGTACGGCCCGACTTGTGCGCCGTCGACAACGACGAGCCGCCCCGCGCTTATCTCGGGCGATTCTACTTGGATTCTCTGGTGCACGACGCGGAGATCCTGCAATACCTCCTCACATTGGTTGGCGCCCACCGCATTGCGCTGGGCTCGGATTATCCCTTTCCGCTCGGCGAAGCCCGGCCCGGCGCGCTGATCGAGGCGATGCCGGAACTCGACCGCGCAACCAGGATGAGGCTGTTCAGCGGCACCGCGCTGGAGTGGCTGGGATTGAACGCAAACGATTTCCTGCCGTGAAACTCGAATTTCACCTCGCCGAACAGGCTTACGCAGTCAACCTCACCGCGCCCATCGATCTGGCCATTCCGCTGCATTTCAATGGCGCGCAGCCCTGCTTTTTCGAGGCGCCGGCCGCCACCGCACAGCCGTTCGTCAGCGGCGGTTTCATCGGCGACACACAGCAGGGCGGCAGCAGCAATGTCGCCACGGTGACCTTGACGCCGCACTGCAACGGCACGCACACCGAATGCGTGGGCCATCTCGCCAATGAACTCATCTCGCTGGAAGGCGTGCTGCGCGAGGCGTTCATTCCCGCGACGTTGATCACCGTTACGCCCCAGCCCGCTGCCGCGTGCCGCGATACCTATCTCCCGCCCGTTCAAAAAGAAGACTTGCTTATCACCCACGACCAGTTATCTTCTGCCTTGCCGCGCAATGCCGGCGCATTCCTGCGCGGCTTGATTCTGCGCACGCTGCCCAATGCGCCGGCGAAAACCACCCGGCGCTACGCGCAACAATTGCCGGCTTACTTTTCCATCGAAGCCATGCAGTTGGTGACGCGGCTGGGCGTGCAGCATTTGCTGGTGGATTTGCCCTCCGTTGACCGCACTTTCGATGAAGGCCGGCTGACCAGCCATCGCCTCTTTTGGGAAGTTCCGCCGGAGAGCCACGAGGTCGACCCCACTCGCCATTCCGTGAAGACGATCACCGAAATGATCTACGTCGACACGGCCGTGCCCGATGGTTTCTATTTGCTCAATCTGCAGATTCCCAGATTCGTGGCGGAAGCTGCGCCCAGCCGTCCGCTGATTTTTGCGGTCACGGCAAAATGAATAATTGACTGCTGACGCGCCGATGCGCTGAGGGATGTCGCGCAATTGGTTCGTTCGCTGTTTGGCAGACTGCGTTGCGCCATTTGCAGAAGCAGATCACCTCCAACCTCTTGATGCTGACGAATGATTGATTATCAAACCAACCGCCATTTTGCCCTGGCGATGGATGCCGAAGATCCGCTGGCGGAATTTCGCAATCGTTTTCATCTACCCAAAACCAGAAGCGGCGAAGATTGTGTTTATCTCTGCGGCAATTCACTCGGCCCGATGCCGAAGACGGCCAGGGCCCACGTGGAGCAGGAGCTGAGCGACTGGGAGCGTCTGGCGGTCGATGGTCATGTCAAAGCAAAGAATCCCTGGACGACATATCACGAGCGGTTCACGCGCCAGCTCGCGGGCCTGGTAGGCGCCAAACCCGTGGAGGTGGTCGCGATGAACACGCTCACCGTCAATCTGCATTTGATGATGGTGTCCTTCTACCGGCCGACGCCGCAGCGCCACAAAGTGGTGATGGAAGCCAACGCGTTTCCATCCGACCAATATGCCGTCAGATCACAAATTGCCGTTCACGGGTATGATCCGGCAACGTCGTTGGTGGAGCTGCACCCGCGGCCGGGCGAAGCCACGCTGCGCACGGAGGACATGGAGGCGTATCTGCGCGAACACGGCGAGAGCGTTGCGCTGGTGTTGCTCGGCGTGGTGAATTATTACACGGGGCAGGCCTTCGACCTGCAGCGGTTGACGCAGGCGGCGCAGGCGCGGGGCTGCGTGATCGGCTTCGATCTCGCGCATGCGGTGGGCAACCTTCTGCTGCGGCTGCATGAGTGGCAGGTTGATTTCGCGGTGTGGTGTTCCTACAAATACCTGAATGCCGGCCCGGGCGCAGTGGCCGGTTGCTTTGTGCACGAACACCACGGCGACGCGCGCGATTTGCCGCGCTTCGCGGGCTGGTGGGGGCATGATCAGAGCCGGCGTTTTTTGATGGAGCCGGCGTTTCAACCGATTTTCGGTGCCGAAGGCTGGCAGCTCAGCAATCCGCCTATCCTGTCCATGGCGCCGTTGAAAGCTGCACTCGACCTCTTCGATGAAGTCGGCATGCCGCGCTTGCGCGCCAAGAGTGAACTGCTCACCGGTTATTTGGAATTCCTGCTCAATCAGTTTGGCGGAGACATGCTCACCATCATCACGCCGGCAGACAAGGCACAGCGCGGGGCGCAGCTTTCCCTGCGCGTGCGCAACAACGGCCGCGCGTTGTTTCAAGCCCTGCTGGCGCGCCATTTCATCTGTGATTGGCGTGAGCCGGATGTCATTCGCGTGGCGCCCGCGCCGCTGTTCAACACCTTCCTCGATGTGTATCGCTTTGCCGGCGCCGTACGCGGCAGCCTGCTTTGAAAAATCCACCACAGGAATGCCGGCATGCGAACAACCCCTGCATCCCCCACAGTCACCTTGATTGGCGCCGGCCTGGCCGGGCCGCTGCTGGCCATCTATCTCGCCCGGCGCGGCTTTGCCGTCGAGGTTTATGAACGCCGGCCGGATTTTCGTCAGGTCGCTTTGCGCGCGGGCCGTTCGATCAACCTCGCGCTATCGGTGCGCGGCTTTCATGCGCTGGCGGAAGTCGGCATCTCCGACAGCATCATGAAGATTGCCGTGCCCATGCGCGGCCGCATGATGCACGCGGTCAGCGGTGAGCTGACGTTCCAACCCTACGGCAAGGATGAGACGGAAGTCATCTACTCGGTCTCACGCGCCAATCTCAATCTCACCCTGGTCAATGAAGCCGAGAAGTTCGGCAACGTCACGTTTCACTTCGCGCAGCGCTGCCTGGGCATGGATTTCAAAAAGAGCGAACTGAAGCTGCGCCACGTACCCTCCGGTAGCGAATCCCTGCTGCCGGCGCAGCCGGTGATCGCCACCGACGGCTCAGCCTCCGCGATTCGGCTGGATATGCTGCGCTGGGGCCGATTCAACTATTCGCAGCAACACCTCGAATATGGCTACAAGGAACTGACTATTCCTGCCGGGCCCGGCGGCGCCTACCGCCTGGAGAAGAACGCCCTGCATATCTGGCCGCGGCGCACCTACATGCTGATTGCGCTGCCCAACCTCGACGGCAGCTGCACCTGCATTTTTTTCTTTCCCTTCCGGGGCGAGCCGAGCTTCGCAAGCCTGAGCACGCCGGACCTTGTGAAGGATTTCTTCGCCGCGCAATTTCCGGATGCGGCCGCGTTGATGCCGAATCTCCTCCACGAGTATTTCGCCAATCCCACCGGCAGCATGGTCACGATCAAATGCGACCCCTGGTATGTCGAAGGCAAGATGACCCTCTTGGGAGATGCGGCGCATGCCATCGTGCCGTTCTTCGGTCAGGGCGTCAATTGCGCCTTCGAGGATTGCACCTACTTGAATCAATGCCTGGCGCAATACGGCGCTGACTGGGCACGCGTGTTCGCCGAGCATCAGCGCTTGCGCAAAGCCAACACCGACGCCATCGCCGAGCTGGCGCTGGAGAATTTCATCGAGATGCGCGACCTGGTCGCAGATGAAAGATTTCTGCTGCGCAAGAAGGTCGAGCAAGCGCTGGAGAAAAAGTATCCGGACACATTCGTCCCGAAATACTCGATGGTCACTTTTCGCCGCGTGCCCTATGCCGTGGCCTTGGCGCGCGGAAAGATTCAAGATAAGATCCTGCTGGAATTGTGCCGCGCCAGCACGACGGTTGCGGAAGTCGATTGGCAGCACGCCGATCATCTGATTCGCAGCCGGCTTTCACCATTAACCTGAACGGCAATGTCCTGGGATAAAGTCAACCTGTCACGCGTGGACGAAATTCTGGCGCAGGCGCTGGCAGAAGATCTCGGCCGTGGCGACTTGACGTGTGCGGCGGTGTTGCCACCAGGCGCAACCGCGCGTGCCAAAATTCTCAGCAAAGACACCGGCGTCATTGCCGGCCTGCCGCTGGCAGAGCGCGTGTTCCGCAGGCTGGATCACAGCATGGCGGTGAGTACGCTTTGTTGCGATGGTGATCGGGTCAGCCCGGGTGCGACCTTGATGCGGCTGAACGGGCAGGCCGCGGCGATTCTGAGCGGCGAACGCACGGCCTTGAATCTGCTCGGCCGCTGTTCGGGAATTGCCACATTGACCGCCCAATTCGTGGCCGCCGTGCGAGAATACCCCGTCAAGATTCTCGACACGCGCAAAACCGCGCCGCTGCTGCGCGAGTTGGACCGCTATGCGGTGCGCCTCGGCGGCGGCGAGAATCATCGCATGGGGCTTGATGCCATGATTCTTCTCAAGGAAAATCATCTCAAACAGGTGGGCGGTATTGCCAGTGCGCTGCAACGCGTACTGCGCTGGCGCGCGCAGGCGGGGTCTCCGGCCAAGATCGAAATCGAGGTGACCGATCTTGGTGAACTGGAAGCAGCGCTGGCGTTTCCAGTCGATCGCATCATGCTGGACAACTTTTCGTTCGAGCGGATGGCGCAGGGAGTCAAGCTGGCTGCCGGCCGCGGCGAATTGGAAGCCTCCGGCGGCGTGACGCTGCAGAATGTCGAGAAGATCGCAGCCACCGGCGTGCAGTACATTTCCGTAGGTGCGTTGACGCATTCGGTGAAGAATTTTGATCTCACCCTGCTGGTCGGTTAGGCGCTACTCTTGCAAGGAGGGAGGTTGAAGTTCAAGCAAGCGGTCAAAGTGGGGGTTGGGACGGGCCTCGTCAGCGATGACCTCACCTTGCTGGCGCTGGCCCAGCGCTGGCCGGTTGCCACCTGGTTCAATTGGAAGGTGCGCAATCTCAGCGACGATCATCTGCGCCGCATTGCAGCAACCAGCGGCCTTATTGGTGTCGGATTTTGGGAGACGGCCTGCTGCGGCCAGGATCGGCAGCCATCGCAGCGGCCGTGCGTTACGCCGCAGACCTCGCGGGCGTTGATCACGTTGGCCTGGGTTCTGACTTCGACGGGCGCCGTGACCATGCTCTGCGATGCCAGCGGCATGGCGCAACTGACCGCCGCGCTGCTGCAGGAAGGATTCAATGCAGGAGAAATTCGCCAAGTGACGGGCGGTAACCTCAAGGAGCTGTTGCGCAACTGCCTGCCGGACAGCTCATGAATCCGCGCCGGTGATTGGCCCGCTTCAAGTGCCCTGCCTCACAAAGCCGAGCTGACCAGATTGGCGTTGGTTTGCCGAACCAGATGGAATCGGCCGTCACCCTGCTCATCGTAGAACACGAACTCGCGCGCGGGATCTTCGTAGCGCCAGATTTCAATCGTGCGGCCGTAGCGATCATACTGCCGGGCAATTTCATCCGGCTGGCCGTAGATGACGTAAACCCGCCCGCGATCGGTCGTCCAGCCCTGGCTTTTTCCCCACGGATAACGCGAGTTGACCTCTCCGACACGCCAATAAAACTCCTCTTCCAACAAATTGGCGCTGGCCTCCGGATTCGGGTTGCGTTCATGCCAGAATTGTTCCAGCAGGCGGCGCTGTTCTTCCGGCGCAGCGTTCTTGACCTTCTTCCATTGATCACCGGTCATGATCAAGCGCAGCGGCTCAATGTAGTCATCGAATGCCTTGTTGTTTGCTGCAACCGCGGGGCGGTTGGCCCAGCGCACCAACAGGCTGCGTTTGGAGACCGCCGTGCGGCTGTCGGAGGTCACCGTCATGCTGATCTCCAATGGTCCCAAGCCGAGTTGGGTCGGGGGAATGGGAAAGATGATGTTGACGGTTTCCTGGCTGGCGGTGGTATCGATGTCGGCGCGGTTGCTGTTGCCGGTTTCCTCGTGGCCGATGCGCAACGTAGCCTGCAGCCGGCCGCCGGCGCGCACGTGCCGCGCTTGCGCAAAGGCATAGATCACCTTGTTGAATCGTTGCCGAAAAGAGGGAATCACCTGCTCTTGCCGGGGGAATTCGCGGGGCGGGCTGTCGAGCAGAACTACGTCGCTCAACGTCAAGTCTTCGGAGAATAGATTGCGAATCACCACGGGCACCACCATGAAGCCGCGGCCTTTGGAGACACGGTCGGTCACCATGACTTCCAGCTTGTATTCGCCCGGCGGCGCGTCGAGAAAGTAGGCCATGCGCTGATACAGCGAGTCCGGCTGCGTGCTGTCATAGCTGTCAACGGTGACGGAGCGGGAATCATCGATGAGCTGGACCGCATGGCCGCGATCGTCACGCAGCGCCAGGGTCAGCTCGAACTGCGCGACGAAGTTGGGCGTTTTGCGCTCGAACTGCAGGCTGCGATGCGGCACATCCAAAATCGTCCACAAGCGGTTTTGCCGCGACGGGTCGATTATGTTGGCGGTCTGCACGCCGAATTTCAGCACCCCGATCGACTGTTGGCGGCCGCCCAAACGATGCGACTGGCCGCCGGCGCATCCCAGCAGAATGATAAGCGAAAGGCTGAGCCAAGTGTATTTCATGGAGTCGTGTCCTTCTTAGAAGTCGGTGCCGAGCGAGAACAGATAGCGCGGTTTGGTGTATTGCTGCAGATCGGTGTTCCAGGCGGCGTCGATGCGCAGCAAGCCGATTGGGCTGTAAAAGCGGATGCCGTAGCCGAAGCCGGCGAGGACGTCATCCAGCACGCGCTCGTCGAAGCGGTTGCGTTTGAACAGGCGGAAGCCGCTGCTCTCATCCCACGCGCTGCCGGCGTCAAAAAAGATCGCACCGCGCACCTGCTGGAAGAACAGCGGAATCGGTGCCTGCAACAGCAGGAACCGGATGAAGGGAAACCGGATTTCCGCGTTGAGGAGGGCGTAACGCGTGCCGATCTGTTCATAGTAGTTGGTGCCCCGCACCGGATAGACGAACTGGCTGAAAGTGAGATCATTGATATCATCCGTGCTCAACCCGCGGGCGAATTCACGGTTGAGCCAGTTCGGAATGCCGCCGAGAATGAAGTGCTGCGGTTGCTTGCCGAAGCTGGCGCCGCCCGAGAGCCGCCACGCCAGGCTCCATTCCCGCGACAGCGCTTTGTAGCGGCGAAAATCGGCTTGCATCGTGGCAAACTCGCGCGGAATGCTGCCGATGCCCGGGCTGACCGAGACCATCAGCGAGCTGCGCCGGTTGTCATCCGGGCCGTAATAGCCCCAGCGCGTGTTGTCGCGCGTGTACTCCAGTGAGAAAATCGCGGCCGAGCTTTTCAGCGAGGGAATATCGATGTAAGTCAAGTTGTCCTGAATCGTGTACAGATACGCCGCGGAAAAATCAATGCGGTCGAAGCGTGAGAAGGGGTAGCTCACGCCGCTGAGCAGGCTGATGAAGCGGAAGCGTTCGATGCTGCCGAACAGGTCGAAATCACCCTGCAGGTCCGAGAGGTAGAAGCTCACCTGCTGGCCGAAGGCGAAATAGACATTGGGCCGCCAGCCTTGATACATGTAGCTCAGGGCAAAATCGCTGTTGGCGATGGAGCGGTTGAGATAAGCGCCGATGCCGATTTGATGATTGCCGGTCAAGTCGGAAAGGTACATCTGCCCCAGGCCTTGCAGCCCGAAGAAGGGGTCATAGCCGGTGACGCCGCCGACATAGTCGATGCTGAAGCGCGGCTTGTAGTCGCGGACGATGAAACTGCCGTCGGACTGCAAATTATCCTTGGGTGTTTCGATTTCTCCGCGCGTGACCGTGCCGTTGGTGATGATGCCGCGGGTGAAGTCGCGATCAAAGGCAAAGCTCTGATACGGCCGGCCCTGGGTTTGCTCATTGCTCAGGCTGGCAAGCTGCGGCGCATCCAGACTGTCCGGAGGCGTGGCACGATACTTCATTGCATCGGTCAGCGTGAGCGCGGCATGCTTGCCGACGGCTTCCAGGGGATTGCGCCACAGGTAAATGTCATAACCGCCGCGATAGAACGAAGTGAAGGCGAGACGCTGCCCGCTGTTGGCGATCGAGATTTGTTGGATGCCGACCAGCATGTTGGTCAACGGCAATTCTTCGCCGGTGGAGAGCACGTGAAAATAGACGTTGGAGATGCCGTTGCGGTCGGACAGATACAGCAATGTATCGGCGCTGTGATAGAACTCCGGCGCGGTTTCCGTGCTCGGGCCGGAGGTGATCCGCTGCAGGCTGGTGCCGTCGGGCCGGATCAAGTAGATGTCGCTGTTGCGATAGTCGTGCTGCCAGATGGGGACATCGCCGTTTTCACCGGGTTCACCACGGTCGGAGGAGAAGGCCAGCCAGCGGCCGTCGGGTGACCAGGTCGGCTCAAAATCAGAAAACTCGTCGTCAGTGATCTGCGTGAGCTGCTCGGTTTCCACGTCCACGAGATAGAGATCGCAGCGCGTTTTCGTCATGCCGGTGAAGGCAATGTGTTTGCCGTCCGGCGACCAGGAGGGATTCCAAATGCCCTCGAAGCCCGGCTTGTAGGTGCGTACGATTCTTCGGCGTTGCACGTCAACCACGTGCAGCACATCCTGCCAGCCGCTTTTGGCGGCGAAAACCAAACGGTTGTTGTCGGGCGCCCAACTGATGCCGGGCCGCAACCATTTCAATTCTTCCACGCCGGATTGCTTCTGGCCGCTCACCAGCTTGCCCATGTCCTGCCCGGTGATGGCGTTGAGCAAATGAATGTCGAACAGCCCGGAGCGGTCGGTCAAGTAAGCCAGGCGCGAGCCATCGGGCGAGAGCGAGGGGCTGTTGTTGATGTAGTTGGAAGTCTTGCGGTGATCGGTCAACGCGCTGGCCAGATCGGTAGGAGTCTGCCGCCGCTCGATCTCCGGCCAGTACCATTGCTTTAGTGTCTTCTGCCACTGCTCGGAGACCACTTCGAGGTTTTCGCCGAGGGCGTTTTGGAACGCGACGTTCACGTTGCGCGTGGTGCGCAGTTCCTGCAGCAGTTCCGTCACCTTGGCGCGGCCGTAGCGGCGTTCGATCCAGTAGTAGAAGCTTTGCCCGCCTTGATAGGCCATGTACTCGAGCTGGCTGAGGGGCGGGAGATAGTCGTTGATCACCGCATCGCGAATCATGTTGTCGGCGTTGGTATCCCAATGTTGGGATTCATACTCGCCCAGCCCCTCATTGAGCCAGAGCGGCAGTTGGAAGCGCGTGATGCCGCGAATCACAGCGCCGGCGCCCGCGCCATAGAAATACTGCAACAGGACCGCATGCAGCAGCTCGTGGTGAACCACGTGCCGGAACAGCTCATTGGAGCCCTCGTAAGGCAGCACGATGCGGCCTTTGAAGAATTCCGTGAAGCCGCCGACTGACTCCGGCTGAATGCCGGGCGTGACGTTGGTTTCTTGAAAATCGTTGTGGGAATTGTAAACCAGGAAGGGAATGCGCGCGATCAGTTCGAACTGAAAAGTCCGCTGCAGCGAGACCAGCGCCGACTCCGCCACGGCACTGGTGAAGTTGGCAATCTGCTCGCCGCCCTCATAGAAGTAGATGTCGAGGTGCTCGCTCTGTATGTATTTCCAATCCTTGGTGGCATATTGCACTTTGTTTTGACCGAAACTCTGGGGCCAGGCCAGGCTGGGCAGAAGAACTGCGGCAGTCAACACACTCAAGAGTCGTTTCATTAAGAGCCTCTATGGGTAAATGTTTTTTGGCCGGATGACTATCTTACGCCGGAAGACAGACAGCGGATTCCCATTTTATCGGGACGCGCACTAAATAAGAAATTTTGCGGATAAAGCAAAGAAAAACTATTTGAGTGGAAGGCGGCCTCGGGTGAGTAATAAGGAAGCGGCGGCGAGCGGCCCGCACCGGCAACCGGGAAGGGACGACCGTTGCAGGGGCTGGTGCCTGCCGGTGATGTGCCGAATGGATCAACGCACGGCCATCCGCCCGGGTTCATGCGCATCCAAGAACGCCAGCTCATCCGCGGTAATCTGGTCGCGATGCGTTTCCAGCAAGGTGGGATCAAACTTCACCGCCGCCCACAAGGCAAATGGCGCCAGATGCTTGTCCGCAGACTTGCGGTAGTAGTTGAAAACCTGGAAATAGCCGGCAGCCAGATTGCGGCGATCCTCCGGTGTCAATTTGCGCGGGTGGCCATAAAGCTCGGGCAGAGCCAGAAGCTGCGCTGGTTCGAGGATATCGGGATTGGTGACGGTCTCAGTATTCACACGATAGATGTTGGGCCACAAGAATGGGTCGAGGTAGTAGTAGCCAGAAATATTCCACAAATTGTCGCCGGCAACCACGCGATGGCTGCCGCCCGGGAAAAACGGCGCGGGCTTGGCAGGTTCGGGCACGACGGTCATTGCCGGTGATTTGCCATTTGCCGCTGGTTCGGTGGTGGTCGAGTGCACAGCCTTTTCTTTCTCACCGAGAGGCGAGACGAAGACAGCCAAAAGGAGCAGCAGCAAAGCCGTCAGCGTCCCCAGCAGCCAGAGAAACTGCCGCGGCCGTTTGCGCGCCGGAGCTGCCTCACGAGCCGCACTGCTCGCGGTGGCATACTCGCGGGACCGCCCACGCGTATGGTTCGGTCTGGCCTCGGAGAAGTCCCATTTCATGCGTCCTGGCTCCACTTGCGCTGCCGGCAGAGTACGGTGGCGCGGGCCGGGCGCCGGTTCGCTCTGAACGAGACGCTCACGCTCTCCTGGCCGCGTGACGGGCGTGCCGACCTGCTCTTCCCAATCAGAAGACGGGGCCTGATTTGCCGAGACAGGCGCTGTCACGTCATCCCGCTCGGTCGTCGCATGGCCCGCTTCAGCGGCAAAGTCAGACTCTCGACTTTGGCTTTGCTCGGTTGCCGGCTCGTCCACCAGGCTGCCGACCAGAATCGCGCCGGCAGCCGGTTCGGCATCAATGTCTTCGGACTCGGCAAGATCAAAGCGCAGGCGCGAAGGCTGAGGCGGTGATGGCGGAACGAGATCAACCAGCAGTTGCTCGATCTGCGGGGTCAAGGGCCGCGCAGTGGTTGTGGGTTTCTGCGGTTCCGACGCTGTGGGTTGGGCGGGGAGAAGAGTCGGTTTGAGATGGGCAAGCTCTTGATTTGCCAGAAGCTCGAGCTTTTGGGCCGGTCGGAAGACCACCCGGTTTTGTCCCGGGATGATGATCGCTTCACCGGTGTTGGGATTGCGGCCCCGGCGCTCTTTGCTCCACTGCAATTCGAACGTGCCAAATTCATGAATGCGCACCAAGCCGTCCCGCGCCAAACCTTCTTCGATGAGCGCAGTAGCTTCGCGCACGAATTCACGCAAGAATTCCGGCGAAGTGTGGTCAGGCTTCAGGCGAAATCGTTTGCGCTGATACGGTCCCCGGGCGGCAAGCTTCAAATAGCGGACTTTCGCACTCATGACCGTTTGCTCCGCTTTGCCATCAACTGTTTCAGGCGCTCGGCAGGGCGGAAGAAGAGGACATCCTTTGGAGGCAGCAGCATGTGGCGTCGGGCGGCAGGATTGTAGGATTTGCGCGCAGCGCGGCGGCGGATGCCAAAACTGCCGAAGCCACGCACAATCACCGTCTCTTTGTGCGTCAAGCTCCGGGTGATGGTGTCGCACAACAGGCGCAACAGTTCGCGGGCCTCGCGCTGTGACACTTGCATCCGTTGGGAGAGAGTTTTGGTAAGCTCAGTCGTCGTCATGGGCTGGCCTCGTTGCGCTTGTAAACGCTTTTGAATATAACAAATGGCGTACCAATGTCAACCGAAAACTCCCGCAGATTTTTCGCTTGACTATTTAGGCCTTTTGTTTTATCGTCAAGCCTTGTCGAATCTTAACGACGAAAAATTCGCCCGCCTGCTGTCTTTGATCATCGCCGTGGCCCTGGTTGACACCTATGGTTGCACGCTCGCTGTTCGACTTTCTGACAATCTGCGCCAACCGCTATGCCGATCGCGACGCCTTCGTCTTCGCGGAGACGCGCTGGAGCTACAACCATTTCCACACTATGGTCAACCGGCTGGCCAGCGGCCTGGCAAAGCTCAATTTGCTGCCCGGCGACCGTATCGCCCTGATGCTGCCCAACCTGCTGCAATTTCCGGTCGCGTATTACGCGCTGCTCAAGCTCGGTTTGGTGGTGGTGCCAATCAACATCATGTTCCGCGAGCAGGAGATTCACCACGTTTTGCAGGATTCCGGCGCCAGGGGCTTCATCGCGTGGAGCGGTTTCAGCCGCTATTTGATGGCCGCCGTGCAAACGCTCGATGAGTGCCGCCATCGCATTTTCCTCCAATATCCCACCGACGCCAGCAATGCTGCCGCGCTGCCTGCCAATACGCTCGATTTCGATGTCTTGATTGCCGAGGCGCCTGCTGCGAAAGATGCGCCGAGTGTCGCCGCCGGCGATGATCCCGCGATCATTCTCTACACCGCGGGCACCACCGGTTTGCCGCGCGGCGCAGTCTTGACACACGCCGGCGTTGCCGCCTCGGTGCTCTCCTGCTGGGAAGCGTTCCGCATCGATGCCCATCACCGCTTCGCCGCGGCGTTGCCCCTCTTTCATGGCATCGGGCAGATGTTGACCATGAACGTGCCGCTGGCAGCGGGCGCCTGCTGCGTGCTCATTCCCCGCTTCGATCCGCTGCAGGTGCTGCAGACCATTGCGCACGAACGGGTATCGCATTTTGTCGCGGTGCCGGCCATGCTGCATCATCTGCTCGCAGAGATTAAAACCATTGAAGAAGGCGCCTCGACTGCCGGCGGCGAAGCGCCTGCCAGCGATACTTCGCTGGCCTCGTTGCAGGCCTTGATCGTTACCGGCATGCCGGTGGAAGACAGCCTGCGCCAGGCGCTGCTGCAGCGTTTCGGCGTTGCCATTTTCGAGGGCTATGGTTTGGCGGAGTGCAGCCCACTGGTAAGCGCCAACCGGCCGGACATCACCAACAAGCACGGCTCGGTGGGCAAGCAGCTTCCCGGCCTGGAAGTCACGATTGTCAATGAGAAGGGCGAGGAGCTGCCGCCCGGCGAGATCGGTGAAATCGTCGTGCGCGGCGCCGCCGTGATGAAAGGCTATCACAACCGCCCCGAGGAAACCGCGCGCGTGCTGAGTGAAGGCTGGCTGCACACCGGTGACATTGGCCGCACCGATGAATCCGGCTATCTGTATTTGGTGGACCGCAAAAGCGAAGTGATTCGACGCGCGGGCTTTTCCGTTTTTCCCCTGGAAGTGGAGCGCTGCCTGCTGTCGCATCCGCAGGTGGTGGAATGCGCCGTCATCGGCCTGCCGGACGGCACGCTCGGCCAGGAGGCGCGGGCGTATGTGGTGCTGCGGCGGCCGCACGCCGCCACCGCGGAGGAACTGATCAAATTCTGCCGGTCGCAACTGCCGGCCTACAAATGCCCGCGCACCATCGAATTCTGTGCCGAGTTGCCGCACGGGCCCACCGGCAAGATTCTCAAACGCTTGCTGCGGGAGCGCGTCGCACCGGCGCAAAATCGAAATTGAGAAATCTCCCTGCACTGCGATGACAAGCGCAATGACGCAAACCTTGATCCCCTTTTATGGAGGAGTGCCGTGAAGGAATTTACCACTGATCGTATTCGCAATATCGGGCTGGTTGCCCATGCCACTGCCGGAAAGACTTCGTTGGCGGAAGCCATGGTTTTCGTTTCCGGCGGCATTTCGCGCATGGGCTCGGTTGATGAAGGTTCCACCTTGTCTGACTATCATGCCGATGAAATCAACCGCAAAAACTCGATCATCACTTCGCTGCTCCACTGCTTGTGGAAGGAGCACAAGATCAACGTGATCGACATGCCGGGCTATCCGGATTTCATCGGCGAAGTGCGCGGCGGCTTGCGCGCGGCTGATCTCGCGGTGCTCGTGCTCAATGCCCAGGCGGGGGTCGAACTGGGTGCCGAAACCGCCTGGCAAATTGCGGACGAATACGGCCTGCCGCGCATGTTCGTGGTGAACCGGCTCGATAAAGAGAACACCGATTTTGACAAGGTCGTTGCCGGCGTGCGGGAGGCTTTCGGCAACAGCGCCTTTCCAGTGGTGCTGCCGGTGAATGCCCGGGATTACGTCGATATTCTGCAAATGAAATTGATCTCCTACAGCGAAGCGGGCAAAACCAGCGTGAAAGAAGTGCCGGCCAACCTGCAGGACATGGCACAAACGCTGCGCATGCAATTGATGGAGCAAGCCGCCGAAGCCGACGACAAGCTGCTCGAAAAGTTCTTCGAAGCCGGTGCGCTTTCGCTCGAGGAGGTGAAACAGGGGTTGCGCGCCGGCATCGCGGCCCGCAAGCTCTTTCCCATCTGGGCAACGGTGGCCACGCAGGCCGCCGGCATTGCCGGGTTGCTCGATTTCATCGTCGAATACGGCCCGGCGCCGGACTACTGCCGCGAAGTGGAAGGCACCGTGGAGAACAACAGCCAAAAACAGAAACGCGCCATCTCCGACGACGCCCCGCTGGCCGCGCTCGTGTTCAAAACGGTTTCCGAAGCGCATCTCGGCGAGCTGTCTTTCTTCAAGGTCTACTCCGGAAAGATGCACCCCAACTCCGAAGTCTACAACGCCCGCCAGAAGCAGACTGAAAAGATCGGCCAAATTTACTGCATGAACGGCCGTAACCGTTCGGAAGTGGCGCACTTGCATGCCGGTGACATCGCCGCGGTGGTGAAACTGCGCTACACCCACACCAGTCACACTCTGTGCGACAGCCGCCAGCCGATTTCGCTGCCGCCCATTGTCTTCCCCAGTCCGCTCATGACGATCGCCATCGAGCCCAAATCCAAAGGCGATGAGGACAAGATGTCTTCCGGTTTGCATGCGCTGGAACATGAAGACCCCGCTTTCAGCATGCGCGTCGATCCCGAGCTGCATCAGGTGTTGTTGATGGGGCAGAGCGAGCTGCATCTTGGCATGATCGTCAAACGCTTGAAGGAAAAGTATGGCGTGGAGGTCAACATCGTCGAGGCCAAGATTCCGTACCGTGAGACTATTCGGGGAACAGCCAAGGAATTCTACCGCCACAAGAAACAGACCGGCGGCGCGGGACAATTCGGCGAAGTGCACTTCTACATGGAAGCCCACCGGGAAGGCGCGCCCATGCCGGATGAATACAACGTGCGCGACGTCGACCTCAATGACTTGCCCTGGGGCGGCAAGTTGGAGTTTGTCAACGCCATCGTCGGCGGCGTGATTGATGCCCGCTTCGTGCCCGCGGTGAAGAAAGGCATTCTCGAAATCATGACCTCCGGCGTGGTGGCCGGCTATCCGGTGACCAATGTGCGCGTCATCTTGCATGACGGCAAGATGCATCCGGTCGATTCCAACGAAAATGCCTTCAAGACTGCCGGCCGCATGTGCTTCAAGGAATGCTTCCAAAAAGCCAGGCCCATCATTCTCGAGCCGATCCTGGAAGTGGAGGTCACGGTACCGGATGAATACATGGGCGATGTCATGGGTGATTTCTCCGGCAGCCGCGGCAAGATCCTGGGCATGGAAGGAAGGGGCAAGAACCAAGTGATTCGCGCGCTGGTGCCGCAGAAGGAGATGGCCAAATACTCCAACAAGCTCCGTTCGATGACGCAGGGCCGCGGCATCTACAGCCAGAAATTCGCCCACTATGAAGAAGTGCCGCGTGAGCAAGCGGAGAAATTGATGAAGGAATACGAGGAAGCGCGCGCACAAGGGAGTTGATCCGGCAAATGGCAGACGCGACCGCATCGCAAATCCTGTGGGCGCCCTGGCGCATCGAATACATTCTCAGCCCAAAAGATTCAGGCTGCATTTTTTGCGAGAAACCCAGGCAGTCCGATGATCGCGATAACTTCATCGTGCAGCGCGGTGAACGCGCCTTCGTGATCATGAACAAGTTTCCCTACAATAACGGCCACCTCATGGTGGTGCCCTATCGCCATGAGTCGGCGTTCGACCGTCTGACTGCCGAGGAACTGGCGGAAATGTCGGTTCTGCTGCAGCAGTCCACCAAAGTTTTGCAGCGTTTGATGCGGCCGCAAGGCTTCAATATCGGCATGAATGTCGGTGCGGTGGCCGGCGCCGGCATCGATGCGCATCTGCATTTTCACCTTGTCCCGCGCTGGGGCGGTGACACCAACTTCATGCCGGTGGTCGGCCACACCAAAGTCATCTCGGAAGGCTTGTGGGAAACATGGGCGAATCTGCGGGAGGCGTTTGCCACGTCTTGAACAGCTGCCGGCATTGACCGCAGGGCACCTGCGGCCCGCGGTTCGCCGCAGCCTCATTCGAAAACTTTCAGGTTCACTTTTCCAACGCGCGGGACAACGCCGATGCTGGAGGATTATCTGGCCCTCGGGCCGATCTGGTATGTGATTTTTCTGCTGTCGCTCACTTGCCATGAAGCGGCGCACGCGCTGGCTGCCAAGCTCGGCGGTGATCTCACTGCCTTCGCCGGTGGACAAGTCACGCTCGATCCCATTCCGCACATGCGCCGGGAGCCGATCGGCACGATCGTGGTTCCGATTGTTTCATTTTTGTTGAATGAGGGCCGCTGGATGATGGGCTGGGCGAGCGCGCCCTATGATCCCCTGTGGCAATTGCGCCATCCCAAACGCGCCGCCTGGATGGCGCTTGCCGGGCCGCTCGCGAATTTTGCGCTGGTCCTGATCGCGGCACTCGCCATCCGGGTAGGCATTCTTGCCGGCTTTTTCGAAATACCCTCCTCGCTGAGCTTCACCCGCATGGTGGGCGCCACCGGCGGCGGTGTGGCCGAGGTGCTTGCCACCGTGGTCAGCATTCTGTTCTGTCTGAATCTTCTGCTCATGGCCTTCAATTTGATGCCGGTGCCGCCGCTCGACGGCATCACAGTTTTGGGACTGTTCATGAGCGTACCGCTGGCGCGGCGCGTGGCGGAATGGAGCCGCAGCCCGCTGGCGTTTGCCGGTTTGATCGTGGCCTGGAAGATGTTCGACTACGTCTTCCCGCCCATCTTTCGGCTTGCCATTGGCATTCTGTATCCTGAAGTGCGTTATGGGTGGTAGTTTTGCCACTCTGCATGAACCCGCCGCGGCATTTCCCGCCAACTGACCTTTCGCAATTCCCCTCCGAATCGTGCTTGCCCATTTTGACCGCCTTGTCAGTATATACTTGCATGTGAATTCGCCCGGTCAACGTCCGTGATGTGCCGAGTCGATTGCCAAGCACAGGAGCCTTCCCATGGCCACAAGCATTATCTTCAACAAGCTGGGCCGGTTTGAAGTTGAACCCGGAACCACCATTCTGCAGGCGGCACAGCGTTATGGGCTGTTTCATGCACACGATTGTGGAGGGCAGGCGCAATGCACCACTTGCCGGGTGGCGGTGCTCGCCGGCGAAAACAATTGCTCGCCGATGGCGGAAGCCGAGCGCGGAATGCTTCAGAGCAGACACTTCGCGGCGCCGATTCGGCTGGCCTGCCAGACCAAGATTCACGGCCCGGTACGGGTGCAGATTCTTTTGCGCGATGAAATCGATGCTGAATTGGCGCGCGCTTCGGAGGCCGCGCCACTGTTGCCGGCTGCCAGGCAGCAAGCCGTGGCCGTGTTGAGCGCAAGCCTGCAGGGCTTCGATCAGTTCGCAACCCAAGTCTCGGCTTACGACGCCATGCAAGCCTTGAATCGCTTCTACTTTTTCACGCGCACGGTGGTGCAACAGGGGGGAGGTTCGATTACTGCCTTTGGCGGCGGCCGGATGACGGCCATATTTGGGATGAGCGGGAAGATTCGCGCGGCAGTGCTCAACGCCGTGAATGCCGGCCGCGAAATGGCGAATATCGGGCTCGAGCTGAATGATTATCTCAGCCGGCACTTCGAAACCGAATTGCCGTTCAGCGCCGGCGTGCATGCCGGCCTCGCGACCATCGGCATGCTTGCTTTTGAGGGTGAACGGCTGCCCGTGGCCTTGGGGCGCACGCTCACCTCCGCCCGGGAACTGCGCGACCTCGCTCGCGCTGCCGGCGCCGCTTTGTTGATTTCACAGCCCGCGTTTGCAGCAGTCCGCGAGCAAGTGCCGGTATGCCGCGCATTCCAGGCGCGCGGCGCAACCAGCGTGGAGCTCGAGTTGGTGTTTGAAGTGCCCGCAGCGCACAACGGCCACGGGCACCACAATGAGGCAGACTTGGGCGCAGCGGCAGCCGCGCCGGCCTGAGCTATTCCGCGCTGCGCCTGAGGCTGAGATCGTTTTCTTTTTCACTGCCACTTGCACCCGCCTTGCGGCTCATCAGCGTGTGAATGATGAGCGCCGCCCCCACGAAAATCGATCCCATCGCAAACGTGTCTTCATTGCCCCAACTGCGAAACATTTCCTCGAAGACCTGGGAGATGAAGATCGCGAGACCCAACGCGATCGCAATCAAACCGAATCGCATCGAGTTGCTCACGCTGGAAGTGATGGGCGGCAACTCGGTGGTGGCCATGCCCTTCTCGATCAGCTTCATGCGCTGGCGATGATGCAGATACTGCACGAAGACATAGGCGACCATCGCAAATGCGCCCAGGGGAATAAGTTCTGCCATTTTGGGTCTCCATTGGTTGAATTCCGCTTCATTCTTTCGCCGCGTCCGGCACGGTCTTGCCGAGCGGCCAACAATTCAGTGGCGAAACCGGCGAAATTGATTTATCTTTGGCGGCGTTGGCGAAAGACCGCCCAACCTTCCTGGTATTGTTTTCGACCGGTTTTGACCGGAACCGCCGCGAAAATGTTTCAGCCGGCAGCAGGAAAAAAGTGCCGCGACCGCAGTGAAACCTTTTCTCGAACCACCCGGTCAAAAGCAGGGAAACGAAAAAACAAGGCAAGGCATGATCGAGCCGGATCACGAGTTGGTCGCACGCGTGCGCGCCGGCCAGCGCGAGGCATTTGCGCATTTGATCACACGCTATCAGGCGCGCATCTTCCACACCACTTTTCGCATGCTGAAAAACCGCGAAGACGCGGAAGAAGCGGCACAAGACACGTTTGTGCGCGCCTATCGCGGCCTGGCCAAGTTCCGCGAGGATGCCACCTTCTCGACCTGGCTCTACCGCATTTGCTACAACGTCTGCCTGAATTATCTCGAGAAGAAACGCACGGCCCGGCCGCGGCCGGCTGCCGTTGCACTCGAACATTTGCCGGCGGCCGAAGCGCCCGATCATGACTTCGCGCAGCGTGAGCGCGCGGCGTTGGTCGAGCAGGTGATGACAAATATGCCCGACCATTTTCGCAACGTGTTGATTCTCTACCATACCCAGCAGCTTCCCTATCAGGAGATTGCCGAAATTCTCGGGTTGCCGCTCAACACGGTGAAGACGCATTTGTTTCGCGCCCGCGCCATGCTGCGCCGCCGCATGCTGCAAGCCATGCCGCAAGAGGAAATTCTGTCTGAAGTGATGTAAAAAGGTGAGAAGGTAAGATGAGGACCAGCGATTGCCAGGCGTTCCGCCGTTTTCTCGATGAAAGCGCTGAGCATCAGGCTCTGCCCGCCGTTCTGCTCGCGCATGTCGACCTTTGCGCCGCCTGCCGGCGTGAGTGGGCAGCACACCGTGAGATGATGGCAGCGTTGCAACCCGGGCCGGTTCCCGAGTTGCCGCCGGATTTCGCCGCCCGCGTAATGACGCGGTTGCCGCAAGCCCCGCCGCCTGCTTCCCGCGTGGATACGGAAACGATGCTGTTGATCGTCATGCTGCTGGCCGGCCTCCTCACTGCCTGGATTTCACTGCCGCCGTCCTTCAAAGCCGTGCTGGCCTATGAGCGGATTGCGCCTTATCTCGATCCCGCCCGCGCGTGGCTCAGCCGGATGCTTGCCGGCGTTGTCGCCGCTTGCAACAAGGCTTTGCCGGAATCTCTCGGCGAACAGTTTTTCGCGCAGAGTTGGAAGCTGGTGTTCATCTCGCTGGTCACGCTGCTGGTGGCGAAGATTGCCTTGCTGTTCGAACACCGGCTGAGACGGCCGCTGCGTTGAAGTGCAGCCTCCTTCCTGGCCGCAGAGAAAGCCGCACGGCGGCAAGCCAGCAACCTGGCATTGCCTCTGCAACCCGCGCGCGCTGGAAACAAAAATGCCGCGCCGCGTGGCGAACACCACCTGCGGCACGGCCATTCGAATTGATCAGGCGCCAGGGCAAGATTGCCGGCGCCTTTTCCTTTTCACTGCCGGTTATTTGATCTCGGGCCCGGCCGTCCAATCATAACCGATGGTCGGATCATCGTGATTGATGCGGCCCTCATCATCGGGGTTGTAAACGTTGGAGGTCACGTAAAACAGATGCGTGACGCCGCCTCCCAGTACTTTACAACCGTGCGCCACGCCCGCGGGAATCTTTACGACCTTGGCGGGATAGTTCTCTCCCATGAAAATCGTTTGCAGCTCGCCATGCGTCGGCGAATCAGCGCGCTTGTCATACATCACCAGCTTCAAATTCCCCACCGGCACGTACCACCAATCGATCTGCTTGCGGTGAATGTGCCACGCCTTGGCCACGCCCGGATACATGGCGGAGTGGCTGAGTTGTCCGAACCCTTCCGGGAAAAAACCGTCTGTCCGCCGGATGATCTCTCGAAAAAAGCCGCGTTCATCGGGATAGGTCGTGAGTTCTTTGATGACAACGTCTGCAATCATGTCTGCTTCCTGTGCTCGTGGAGGGAATGGTGCAACGCGACAGACAACCGCGGCCGGTGCCGGCCCGAACCCAACTTCTGCCCGCTTGGGTAGCGCAATCGGTTTTGCCTGCCCCGGCATCTGCGCTGACGATGAACCGTTGGCAGGCGCCTTGTGGCTCACAAGGCGACGGCGAATGTAGAGATTCGGCGGGGTGAAGTCAACTTCTTTTTGGGTTCAGAGAATCTCGAAAGTGACGGCACGCGTCGCGCGCTGGTTGCGCTGCAGGTCAATTACCGTGAGCGTGAGACGGTATTTACCAGCTTGGGCTTCCAGCACTTGAATGCTGTGATGCAAATTCTCCTGGCTGCTCGTGCCTTGTGATTCGAACGCCGAGGTGACGGCCACCGGCTGCTTGCCCAGGCCCAACAGCCGGCCGAGCGAACGCACTGCGCTCGCAACCGGCGAGCGTTCCGGGTCGTCGCGTTCCACCGTGGTTTCGATGCGGAAGCTGGTTGCGCCGGTCTCATCCTGGCCGAGATTGTAGATTTCGTAGTAGATGTAAATCGGCGCCTGCGCCCGAAACCGGCGTGCCAGCGAGGGCAGAATGCCGAGTTCACCCTTGTTGTACATCAGCAGCTCATCGCTCGCCGGTTCCACTGCCTCCGCCAGCAGAATCTGGCTCACCGCCAGCCGGCTGCCGGAGAAATCTTCGATGGCAATCTCATCCCGCACCACACCCGAGTGGCGCGAAGCCAGATCCAGCGTTTCCAGGGAGAAGTTATAGGTGCCCGGTGGCGCAGCGAGTGTCCAGCGCTCGATCAGGACTTCCTGTCCCTTCGGCGTGCCGGCAGCGGCAGTGAGAACTTTGCGATCCTGCCGCCAACTATGTTGCGGCAACCAATCCGGCGAGCACAGGAAAAAGCCGCGCGCGAGTTGATATTGCCGCTGATCCTGCTTGATCGCGGCAGGCTCCAAATCAGTACTGAACAAACCGTAGTAGATTTCCAGCAGCGTGCTGTCGGGCTGGCCGGGGGCGCGAAACTGGGCAATGACGTGCGGCAGCGTCAGCGGCTGGCCGCCATGCGGGAAGTCAAAGCGTTCCGCTTCGCGCTCGACTTGGCGCTCGAACAAAACCTTGCCGTCGCCCTCCGGATCCAAATTCCATGCAAAAGAATAATTGCCGTTGAGAAAGCGATCGTCAAAGATCATGTGAAAGTCGCCGTAGTCCCACACTTCTTTGGAGGCGTTGAGCGTGACGTGGCCGGTGGGTGTGGTGCCGAGATCTGCGCGGGTCCGCAGCCGCTGGCGCGGGAATCCGAAGCGAACCAAAACGCGGCCGCGATCGGTTTGCCAGCCGGCAACGCCTTTCTCCGGAACGCCGTAGCGCAGGCCGGCATAAGCGATGCGGCTGAAATGCTCCAACAAGCGTTCGTTGGCGGAGGTGAGAAAAAGCGGGTCGCGCGCCTGCCAGAAATGCTGTTCCTGTCGCCGCCGGCTGAGTGTGTCCAAGCTCGAATAGGATTCCAGCGCCGCCGGGGAGAGCACGGGCGCCAGCGAGGAGAAGAAGGCCCGGTGCTCCGGCGGCAACAGCGCGAAGGCGGCCGCATAAGCCGCGGCTGCTGCTTCCGGATCGTGGCGGCGGGTGTGCGCCAGCCCCAGCCATAGGTGCAAATCGGCAAGCGCGGGATTGGCGCCGGCTGTGCAATTGCCCACGCCGAGGCCGGCCTGCAACACCGCAGCCATTTCATCATACTGCTCGACTTCAAAGAACAGCGCCGCCAGCCGTTGGCGCGCCGGCAGCATGCCGGGATCCAGCGCCAGCGCCGTTTCCAGCAAGCGCTTGGCTTCCTCGAAATCCTTCTGCGCAAACTCTTGAAACGAGATCGTGGCATTCTCGTGCAGACTCACCATCTCGCGGTAATGCAGCATGTCTTTCTCTTCGTACAGCGCGAGATGGTAATAGGGGCGGGGATCAGCGGGATCGGTTTTCATCATCTGCTTGAACTGGCTGCGGGCCTCGCCGTCAAAGCCGCGCTCGATCTGCAGCAACGCCAACTGGTAGCGATACTCCTGGTTGCGCGGTTGCAGCGCGATCGCGCGCAGGAATGCCTCGACCGCGGCGCTGCGGCTGCGAATGGTATTCTCCTGCTGCCGCGCCAGTCCGAGCTGATAGTAGGCCTCGGCGAACTTGGAATCGAGACGCGTGACTTTTTCCAGGCGGCTGACCAACTCAGGCAACGCCAAGCCCGGCCTTTCTGCAAGCGTTTGCTGCAGAAGCTGCTGTGCCCGCTCACGCTTGGTGAGCTGGGCCTTGCCATCCGCCAGCGGCAGCAGCACAAGCAGGATTGTGATCAGAAGAGACATCAGCACGATGAATGAAAACGCCGTTTGCGTTACGCTCCGCCCGGGAAAATCGCTCCCGCCATTCGCTGCTTGCGGGGGCCACTTTCAACGCTGGGCACGAGAAGGCCACCAGCTCGTTTGGCAGAACGGCAGGGCGGAGGCAGGTAAAAAACCAGACGCCCTCAGCGGCCAAACGTTGCAGCACCTGCCGGTTCTTGCTTCTGGCGCAGTGCCGGTTGAGATTGCAGCATCCCGGCTGCGCTAACGCGAAGCCAATGCTTTCGCCCGAATTTCAACGATCGATGATGACCATTGCGCTGGGGAAACTGCTCGCCGCCACATTTTGCATCGGCGCTGCGGTCTGCGGCCCCGCCGAGTTCGGCTCGATCCTTTCATCCTTCAGAATGACGAGATAAAACGGCTGGCGTGAGTTATCTGGCACGGGTTCCAGTGTCACCAGCACCGCCAAACTGCCGTTGTCCAACGGTGGCGGCAACGGTATGCCGAGTGCTTCCCGCACAAAATCCTGGCCTGGAAATGGCAAGCCGGTACCGCCGCCGGCAGTCAAACCGGCACCATCCGCGTCTGCGCCGATGGCGGTCAAGAACGTGCCGGTGGAATAGTATTGCGGCTGCGCGCCGGATTGATCGACCAGCCAGCCTTCATAGTTCCAACCCGAGGTGTCGGTCAGAGCGGGCAGATTGCTCAAACCGGCGGTTTCATTCGGCCTCATCCACCACAGGCCGCGGTTGAAATCGAGCGTGTCAGGCGTCGAGGGCGTCTGCAGGAGGTAGCTGCCGCTGCTGCCGGTAAAATCGAAACCCACGGCATCCTTGCTGTCAGCTCGCAGTGTCGCGGTTGCCCGTCGATCGTTGCCGGTGAATTCACCGCCGAGCAGGCGCGAGCTGGGTCGATTGTCAGTGTCGCTCTCGCGTTCGACCGAGAGCACGGCATCGACCGCGAGATTGATGTCGATTTCCACGCCGGGCTTGGGCGCGAAGACCATCGCCTTGCCGTTCAAGTCCATCAGTTGGCCGTTGCCAGTGGCATTGAACTTGCCGAAACTCACGTAGGCTTCATCGCCATGAACCGGCTTCTGCAGGCGCAGCTCGTCTTGGGGAAAACTGATCCACAGCTCGTAGTGGCCCTCGCCGGCAGCCAGCGGCGGGAGGGTGGCGGCGCTCAATGTCACGTTGAACGTTCCACTCTCGGTCGGGTTATCATTACAGTTCCATAAGAAAGCCGCGGCAGCGAGCGCGGCGCACAAAGCGTGACGACATCTTTTGCTGGGCATCATTGTCTGGTAAACTTCAACGGAGCGAATTTACCTGGGCACGCGACCAACGCCTGGTAGCACCGAGTCTGCGCCTCGAATTGTGGTGGCAGTATAAGCAATTCCCAAAAGAATTCAACCACCTTTTTGACGACTTTCAAAACAAAGAAGCCTGAGCCTCATGTCGTGAAACATGAGACTCAGGCTCATGGCGGGAGGTGGCCAGATAATTCTGGTGAACTCAGGTTGCTTCTGTTCAGCTTTTTTCGACTCCCGCTACCGCGACAACACCATCTTGCGCGTCTGGCGGAACGTTGCTCCGCTGCTGCTCGCGGCGGTCAATTCATAGAAATAGATGCCCGAGCTGACGGCCACGCCCAACTCGTTGCGGCCATCCCAGGTTTGGGTATACTTGCCCGGCAGCAGCTTGCCGTCCACCAGCGTCTTGACCTGGCGGCCGAGAATATCGAAAACCACCAGCCGCACCGAGCGGCTGCCGAGATCATCCAGCGGCACCTCGAACACGATGCGCGTTTCAGGATTAAAGGGATTGGGGTAATTCTGCGACAGCGAATAATGCCGCACCGTCGTTTCGGCAGCTCCAGCCTCGGTCACGGCCGTCGGCCCGCTGAGGTTGGCTTTGAGCACATGCGGGTTCAGCTCACGATTGCCGAATTCATCCACGGCCTCGGCCTTGAGGGTGACTTCGCCGCCGCGCAGATTGCTGAGGCGCACCTGCCACTGCAGATAATTATCCGCCAACGGCCGCGCTTTCACGCCATTCACCGTGACGGAGGCAATGCTGCTCGCATCAAAGCAGGTGCCGGTGACGATCAGATCGCCGTTGGGCCGCGTGGCCACGGTTTGATCCGCGGGCGGATAAGTGATCGCGGTTACCGGCCCCATGCGATCCATCGGCTTGATGGGATTCTCCGGAAACGGCACGTTGACTTCCGCGACTTTGACGTATTCCTCGAACGTCGGCGTCATGACCTGATAGTTCAAACCGTCGCTGCGCGTTTGATTCCTGGGAATCACTTTGGCATCGCGGTTGGGTCCGAAAAAGTCGTGCAAATAAAGCGTCAGCTCCGGCGTGGCTTTGGCGTGGTTGGTCTCACTGCCGGCGCCGGTCTTGTTGTCTTCCACGTTGGTGAGCGTGTAATTGCGCACGTGGATTTCGCACGGCTCGCTGCGGCCGTCGCGGCCGGTGATGCGAAACGGATACTGCCCGACTTGATCCAGCACCAGGTTTTCGAAGGTGTGCAAGCCTTCCGGCTTCTCGTAGAACTCCAGCGAAACTTGATTGAGTTCTTTGCCCTTCATGCCCACCAGCCTGACGTTTTTCGCAGCAGTGCCGTAGAAACCATACGTCGCCTGCCAGGCATTGTAGTCCTGCACGAAAGTATAATTGCCCACCGCGCGCAAACCATAGCGCACCTGCCAGCTCTTGTGATTACTGATCACGAAGGGATTGTCGGGCTTGGCCTCGCCTTCGCCGCTGAAACCGTACATCATCATGCCGTGGGCCTCATTGCCGTCGAAGCGAATGAAGGGCAGCGTGTTGATTGGGACATTGTCCCGCATCGAGCCGTCCGGCTGCTGTACGCTGTTGCGAATGTCCGGCGGAATTTCATAGAGAAAACCGTAGCGGTCGCATTCTGCCGCAACATTGTTGACGAAGCCGTTCATCCCGTTTGCCCACCAAAAGCCGGCGCCGGCATTCTGATCGTAGGCCAGCGCCTGATCGGGCAGCGGCGCATGGTTGTAGCCCAGCACTGCGAGATTGTGATCCAGCAGGTTGAACACCTCACTCGCATCCTCCATGAAGAAGCCGTGTCCCACCGACTGATAGCCGACACAATCGCGCACGACGAGATAATTGGTGCCGTGAATGGTGAGGAAGCGATTGTGGGAGTCCCAAATCGAAGCGCCGATCACGCTGGCGCCGCGGTGCGAATCACCCAGCACGTGGAAGTGAATCGGGTAGCGCGCGAGCGTGTTGAGCTTGCCGAGATGGGCGAATTCCGCGTAGCTGATGCTGCCGCGGCTGTTGTAGTGATAAAGCGTGTGGCCGCGCACGCCCTGCGGATCTTTCGACACGATGATGACGTTGCGCGACAGGTTGGCGACTTCCGCGCGAAACTCGCCTGTGCCGAGATGGGTGCGGCGCAGCGGGGTTTTCAGCGTGATGACTTTGCCGGAGGGCGAGACCGATTGGATGTAGTTCTCTTCGGTGTGGGCTTTGTCCTTGCCGCGAAACGTGTCGCCATTGCCTTTGAAGCTGTCGAATTTGTTCGTGCCGGTGACGATGAGATGATCGCCGGGCCGCCAGTTGACCGAATCCGAGAGCACGAGGGTGGTGGTGCCGGCAGTGGCGGTTTGGCCGAGCTTCACCCAGGTTTTGTTCAAGGGCGCGCCGTGAAAATCCATGCGGCCGCCGTAGCTGATAATGCCCGGGCCGCAATCGTCGCGCATGTCGGCAAAATCCACCAGCCGGATGCGCGCCGTCAGGTTTGCCGGCATCGGCTGCTGCGGCGCGCCGACTTCGAGCGTTGGCCGCGGTTCACCCAGGTACACGGCTTCGTGGCGCACGCTGCAGTGGAAATTCTCATCGACGGTGTCGCTGTTCTGCAGAATGATCATGCCCACGTCGAGCTGCGTGTTGCTCACGCGCGAGAACACCAGCCGGCCGCGCACGTGAATCAGCCGGATCGCCTCTTCCGAAACGAGATCGTAGGTCACCGTGTGGCCGCGATCGATCAACACCTGATCCCCGCGCGCAGGAATCTTGCCGCCGGACCAGGTCGTGGCCTCCGACCAATTGCCGCTGCGTACGCTGCGCACATTGACCGAGGAAAACACCAACGGACCGTCGTCACTGGCGAGCAGCACTTCAATGGGAAGCAGAAGCGTGGCGAGAGCCAGACGGAAAACGAAGAGACGATGGAGCAAGGCGCGAACGCAGAATACCGGACGCAAGGTGTGCACCAGCCTTCCTTTGATTTTTTTTCACGGCCCACCGCGCTGCAAAACGGTTGAGGAGAGTCGGAGAAAACCGGTTCGTCTCCCGACGATCGCCAGGTGCCCGGTGAGAATCTCCGCTGGGCGCCCGGGAATTGACTCGCAGCAGAAACGGGCCTGTGGCGAGGCCTGGTTCAGGGGACCTTCAGAACAAGATGCCGTCCGCGACCGCTTCCTGCGTCACGGACGGCATTGGGATTTGGGATGGGCCCGATCCTGGCCCTCTCTGGTGCGTTGGTTCATCAATTCGCGTACCAAAATGCGCGGTATCAAAACTGTAATCGGTTAGCCGTCGAGAAATGCAGAAGCTAGCAGCGATCGGGCGGGCGCTGCGACATGAGCAAAGAGGGGAGAAGAAGGAAAGGAGATTACAGCTTGGGAATGCGATTCATACGATTTGGGAGAGGAACGGCGGCGGCGCAACTGCGCCCCCGCCGTTCATTTCATTCAGATTGTCAGCCCGCCTGCACGGGGAGCAACCCTGCGCGCTGCCGATCAGCGCGCAGGGACTTGTGTCACCGGGCGATTTCTCCGGCGATTCGGGAGGGTACTATTGAATGAGCAGCAGCTTGCGCACCTGCACGAATCCTTCGGCCTGCATGCGATAGAAGTACAAGCCGCTTTCCGCCCTCCCGGCGTGCCAGGCCGTTTGATAGCGGCCGGCCGCGAAATGCCGATCGACCAGCGTGGCCACTTCCACGCCCAGCACGTTGAACACCTTGATGGTGACACGGCCGGCATGCGGCACCGCAAACGCAATCGTCGTTGCCGGATTGAACGGATTGGGATAGTTCTGGCCCAGCTCGAAGGAATTCGGAATCTCAGCGGCCGGCTGTTTCACCGCCGTTGGACTTTGAATCGTGATCGCAGCCGCCGCCCACGCTGCCGGCAAGTCCGCCGCCGCAGTATCCACGGCTTCGCGCGCCACCACCGCGTCATCAAAGGCGATGGTGGTTACCGCCGAGGTGTTCGGCATAACCGCGAAAGCCAGCGTGACTAGCTCGCGGCCATTTGCCGAAAACGTTTGGCCCGCGGGCAGCGCCATGACGATTCCCACGCGGCCACTCGCCTTCAGACGATCGTTGACATGCAGCGTGGCGGTGGTGGCATCAGCGCCCAAGCCGGCATTGAGAAAGGTCAAAAGCCCGGGATCGAAATTTACGCTGAAGGCCACGGCGTTTTCGTTGCCGTCGGCTGCGAGCCGGATGGTGAGCGATCCCGTTCCTCCGGAAATGAAAGTGTCATTCAACGCGCTGACGGTACGGTCACTCGCCGCCGCCGGCTCGGCGCTGTGCTTCGCCGCGGTGGAATCGTTCGGTCCACAGGCGGCTGTTACTGTGTCAAAACCTGCGGCATAGCGTCCGGCCTGCACCCAATCGGCGAGCGAGAGGCGGCCGTTACCGCAGCTTCGCGGCGAACAGTCGATGCGCTGAAATTCATTGGTGGCGGTTTGCGGCGTGTCCAGCGCCGCGATAAAGCGCCCCACTTGCATCCAATCTTCCAGCGTGACGGTGCCATCCCGGCTGCCGAAGGGCCGCGGCATCACGTCAGCTTCGTATCCCGCCGACAAAGCTATCGTAACCGGCGTCCAAGTAGCGGCAAGCGGCTGGGCCGTCGCATCCAGGATGTCGCGGGCCACCGGTTGATCGCCGAAGTCAATCGTTGCGCTTGGCGCCAACGGTGTGACTCCAAAGTTCAGAGTGAGAATTTCGACCGTGCCGGCTGCGAAGCTTTGCCCTGCCGGCAGCGCCAGGAAGATGCCCAGGCGTCCGGCACCAACCTGGCTCGCATTCACGTTGAGTTGGGCAGCACCGGCGCCACTACCTAGGCCGGCTTGCGGCGAGTGCAGCAGAGCAGGATCAAAAATCACGCTGAAGCTCAGGGCGTTCTCATTGCCTTGGGCCAGCAGCTCGATCGCAAGATTCACGGTACCAGCGGTGCTGCCGCGACTGACGAGCCTCACTTCACGCGGCGGCAATACCGTGAAATCCGCAGTGACCACGTCAGAGCATCCCGCCTGCGTCAACTGAATCGGCCCGCTGACACCAGCAGGAGGGACGACGGCGTTGATTTGTGCCGCATTCACGACGGTGAATGAAGCCGCGGCATTGTTGCTGAAGATTACGCCCGTCACACCCGCGAGATTCGCGCCGTTGATCGCAATCGTCGCGCCGGCAACGCCGCTGGCCGGCGCGATTCCGCTCACCGTCGGGCACAAGAGAGTAAAGGCCGGAGTCAGCACGTCACTGCAGTCAGGCTTGCGAACAGTGAGCGGGCCGCTGCTGGCGCCGGCCGGCACGGTCACCCGGATTTGTGTTGCCGTCACCTGATTGATCGTTCCGGTAACGCCGTTGCTGAAAAGCACAGCAGAGACACCGGTGAAATTGTTGCCGGTGATCGTCAACTCTTCTCCCACTCCAGCGCTGGCCGGCGACAGGCTCGCAACCACCGGGCAGGTTCTCACAGTGAACGTGCCGGTTTGCACCTCCGGGCAGCCGCTTTTGCTCAACGTGAGCGGGCCGCTGACGGCGCCGGCCGGCACGGTCGCCGTGATTTGGGTTGCGCTCATCAGGTTGAATGCAGCCATCACATTGTTCGAAAATTTCACCGCGGACACGCCGCCAAAGTTGGCGCCGGTAATCACCACGCTGCTGCCCACGGCACCGCTGGTGGGAGTGATCGCCGCAACCGAGGGACATTGCCCGATGGTCACGGTCAGCACGCCGGGATTGAGTTCGACCGGATTGCCATCGGCATCATTGGCGGTGACGTTGGTGAGGAAATAGTCGACGCGCGTGTTGTTGGGCGTGGTGCTGAGCGAGGTGAACCGCGCCTCCATGATGACGCCGTGGCCGCTCACACCGCCCTGACCGGCCTTGCGTGACATGCCCACGCTGATGTTTCCGGCGGCCTCATCGAGGTAGGAAAAAAAGAGGAGATCGTTCCCCAAGAACGGTCCGGCAAGTACAGAACCAGCAACCACATCAAGGCTGGCGGTGTTGGTGAAATTCAACTCGAAGCTCAGGCCAAATAGATTGCTCACCGGATGCGCGCTGTCGCCGACGCTGACGGTCACGAGGAACTGCGCGCCTGGCGCCTGCAAGCCCGGACTGTTGGCCACCAGCAGCGGCCCGGCCGTCATGACACTGTCTTGATCAAAATACGACAGCGGCACCTGGCCGCCGCCCGCCGGCACCACCAGAGCGCGATCGGCAATGCTCTCGCCCACGCCGCGGTCGCCGTGCTGATAGAAATATTCAAATAAAATCTGGCTGCCGGCCAGGCCATCGGCAAGATTCACCTCCGTAGCGTAGATGCTGTCGCCGTCGGCATCCGTCAGCAGATGCACGCCCTCCGCGAAATCGTTGAAACTGCCGCGTACGCTCAGGCGATCTGTTCCGGGCACAAACTTGCTTTCGAGAATCTGCACGGACATGTCAACGCGAAAAGTGACCGGGATGGCGGCGTTGGTTGATGCTTGCCTTCCCCACGCCGCCGCCCACAGTCCGATCAGCATCAAGAAAAGTTGAGCCGTTTTATTCATGCCATCCTCCACTTGATTCGAGAATTGGGAACTGGCGCATGGCCGTTGCCGCGCCAGTTCCGGCTTTCCTGGTTGTCAAACGCATTGGGTGAGACGGGCCGGCTGGCCTCATTGCACCAATGCCATCTTTCTGATCTGCACAAAGTCGCCGGCTTGCAGGCGGTAGAAGTAAACGCCCGAGGGCAGCACCTGGCCTTGCCCATCCCGGCCGTCCCAGCGGATTTCATAGGCGCCGGCCGTCTGCACTTCCTCGAACAAGCGCCGCACCTCCTGGCCGACGGCGTTGAAGATCCGCAGCGTCACCATTCCCGGCTGCAGAATGTCGTACTGAATCATGGTTTCCGGATTGAAGGGATTCGGGAAATTCTGATAAAGACGATATTCCGTTACCGTGCGGCTGCTGCGTTGCATGGCCACATTCGCTGCGCCGCCCACGGTGAGCTGCAGCGAAGAATTGGCCAGCGCGGCCTGCTGACCTGCAGCTTCCTGCGCGACGATGTTCTGCAGAGAGAGGGCGATCACTTCGCCGAGCGGGGCTGCACTGGAAATCCGGCCGCGCAGACGGAGCACTGCGCCCTCGCCATGCCAGCCGGTCTGGCCGGCTTTGCGCGAAATGCCGATGCCGGTGGTGCCGTTCTCAGCGAAATGCGCATAGAACAAAGGCTCGTCGCCGAACAAGGCCTGCGGCTCGGCCGCCAGAATCTGAATCCAATCCGGCCGCTCGCTGCGCAGCTCGAAAGCCAGGCCGAAGAGATTCTCTGCTCCGGCCGCCAAAACCCGCAACTCGAACTCGCGGCCCGGCGCCAACGTGCCGGTTCCGGCTTCGAGATCCAAACTTGCCAACACCGGTTTGGCCAGGGCATTCGCTGCCAGATCTTGCGGCAGAGTGGTTGCAGAGGAATGTGTGCGATTCCAATTCAAGCCGATGCACAGCACGTCCGCTTGATTGACCCGGCCGTCGCCGTTGGCATCCGCATAAGTGGCGGCCACCGGCGACCACGGCGTTGCCAGTTGACCACTCCAGTTGCAGGAGCCGCCGGCGCGGGCCGGGCCGGTATAGTTCCAATAGAGTCCGAGCGGCAAAACGTCGGCTTGGTTCACAATGCCGTCGTTGTTGGTGTCGCCGGGCCACACCGTAATGCCGCAGCGCAACGCCGTGCTGGCATTCATGGACGTCAGGGTAATCGGGTTGTTTGCCGGATCATTGGCAGTAATACTTTGCAGCGAGAAAGTCACCGGCGTGTTGTTGGGCGTATTGGATGGGGAAGTGAATTTCACCCGCACGACAACACCGCTGCCGGTCGATCCCGGCTGACCGGCCTTGCGGGTAATGCCAATGCTGACTTTTCCAAGGGGGTCCTCCGGCGCCGGGTAGAGCAGCAGGTCGTTGCCCAGGAAACCGCCGTTTTCCGTGCTGACATAATTGACGTAAGCGGTGTTGGTGTAGTGCAGCTCAAAACTCAGGCCGAAGAGGTTGACAACGTTTTCAACGCGGATATCGACATAGTATTCGGCACATGAAGTGACCGGGTTGGGCACGACCGGCTTGATCGCGCCCGGCGGCGGCAGCACGGTCAACTGCGTGTTGGTGCGCAGGGAATTGTCGTCCTCGTTGGTTTCCTGGTTGTGGTTGTCAACGTCAACGTTCATCCAGAGGTAATAAGTGTCCGGCGCGGTGCCCGGCGGAATGCTTCCCACTTCGCTGAAGTTCCACACCGCTCCGGCCGGCAGCGGCGGAATCAGGAAGGAGTGAACCAGCAGCGTGTAATCCGGTTCGGTGGGGCTGTCGGTCAGGAAGAGATTGATGCGAATGTCATTCACCGCCGGTGCGGCGCCGTTGTTGATCACCGTGCCGGTAATGTTGATCGGCTCGCCGGGCCGGAAAGTGTCGGGACTATAGGCCAGTGCCGTGGCAGTGAGGTTTGGCAGCCCGCCAACCGTGCAGCCGCTGACCACGACATTGTCAAAATATCCGGAATCGTTGAAAGAACCGACGCCGATTTGGCCCTGGCCGAAGAAGCCGTCATTGCCGCTCAAGATCAGGGCGCCGTCGAAAAAAGCCAGGATTTGCGTTCCCCGGCGTTCGATGCGCAGTTTGTGGTAGTTGCCGTCGGTGAACGTTGGCGCGTTGTAAGTCGCCAGCGTGACGCGTGGCCCGCCGTCGTGAATGCGGTGCATCTCGGTGAAGCCGGGCTCGCGGTTGTAGTTCACGTAGTAGTAGCTGTCGAAATCCTGATAGCCGAATACCACCGACAAATCTGCGCCGGAGTTGCCCACCGCGGCGTCGGCGCTTTTGGCGTCACACTCGAACACGAAATCGCCCCAGGCATTACCGGCGATCAGCGAAAGTTCGCCCAGGCGTTTGTCATCCGGAGAATTGTAGTCCGACGTGTTCAGGAAGTAGCGCGGGCTGCCGGCCTCATTGCTCACCTGCCAGCGGCTGGGCGTGAGTGGCTGCCAACCGTTGGCGTTGCCGTCGTTGAAATTGTCGCTGAAGGAGTTGCCACCGGACGTGAGCCCCACGTCATCGAAGCAGGCCGTGCTTTTGAAGGAACCGAAACCAATGTAGCCGGAGAGAAAGGCGGTCTCGTTGAGGTCGAGCAACAACACGCCGTCGCCATAGGCCTTGAGATTCGTGCCGCTGCGTTGGATGTTGATGTGGTGAAACGCATTGTCACTGGCGAAATCAAGCGGATGTGAGGCGATGACGGTGCCGCTGTTGGCGATGATGCGATAGAGGCGGACGCCGAGCACGCCGAACTGCAGGTAGTAGGCGTCGCGCTTGGGCGCACCGAGATCTTGCACGCCGAACAGGATGAAGAAGTTTTTGTTGTCGCTCGCCGTGGTCTTGGCGCTCAGCGTCAGGGAGAAATCGCTGACGCGATTGCCCGGCAGCACGGAAAACTCATCGCTGACCGCGTCGGCAATATACAGGCAGTAGGCCGGATCACCCTCGACGTTGGTGACGGTCCACTGTGAGGGCGTGTCCGGCTGCCAGCCGTTGGCATTGCCGTCGTTGAAGTCATCGGTGAACGTCACGCACGGCGATTCCGGTGCGATGATATGTGGACCGTGAACGCTGGCAACGCCATGATTATCCACCGCCCGAATGAAGTATTGCAGGCCGTCGTTCGTCATTTCCGCGCCGGGAATGGTGGCGGCGTAGGTGTTGCCGCCGTTGGGATTCATGGCCGTATTCTGATAGAGCAGTGTGCCAAAGCGGCGATAGTAAAGCGTGACGCTGCTCAGAAAGTTGGTGTTGTCGGTGACTTGCGCGGAGATCGCGATGCTCTGTCCAAGGGGCGCGGAGGCGACCGGCGTGTGCACGATCTGCGGCGGCTGGTTGGGCAGAACCGCGATCTGGTAAGGCACGGAGGCGGGATCCACCGCGGGATCGGAGGTGGTGACCTGGCCGTCCGTGGCCGTAATGTAGTAATCGATTCCCGGCGTTTGTACCGAGCTGCCGAAGATGACAGCGGAATAGACATTGCCGCTGGTGAGCGTCATGGGCTTTGAGGTGTACGTCGCCGTGCCGGTTTTGCGATAGTAGAGCGTGACGCTTTGCACAAACGGAGCAGCGGCATCCGTAATCTCCGCGGCAATGGTGAGATTGATGCCCGCCACCTGGGCGGTGTTACTGAGATTGACGGTCGCGGGGGTGCGGACGATTTGAGGCGCCGCGCCCGGCGTGTAATAGCCGATCACGAAGTCAGACTCGCCAAAGGCGTTGACGGTAATGCGAACCTCGCGCTGGACGCCATCATAGACAGGATTGTCCGTACGATAGCGCACGATATAGGCGTTGCCGATCAGATTTGTGAGCGCGTTGAGAATGTCACGGTAGGGGCCGATGACGTTGAACAATAGGCCATTGGTGGCATCGCGGATGCTGTTGGCATTGCAGTAGTGGATGTTCGAGGCCAGCGCGTTGCAATCGACCGCGGTGTGCACCGTGACGTCGTTGTTGTGGCACGCGGCAATCGCCTGCGCCAGCGTGCCGCCGCCATTGTTTTCTTCATCGGTAATCAACAGAAAGTGGCGCTGGCTGCCGGTTCTGAAGCTGTATTGCGTGGCGGCCCTTTCCACCGCCAGCAGTCCCGGTTCGATGCCGCCATCCGTGGTCATCTGATCCAGCCAGGATTTGAACTGGTTCACATCAGCGGTCATGACGCCGTTGTTGACCAGAATCGGCTGGCCGCTGCCGGCGGCTTGCCCAAAGCGAACCAGCCCCAGGCGCAAGTCGATGTTGCGCGCTACCAGGCTGTCAACGAAAGCCTTGACGTTATCCCTGACCTGTTGCTGCTCCGGGCCCATGCTGCCGCTGTTGTCGATGAGAAAAATGAAGTCCAGGATGCCGCCTTGTTGCGGTGCCGTCACGTCAAAGAAGTCGGTTTGCAGGCGGCCGTCTTCGTGTGCGGTGAAGTAGGGCGTCGTCAAACCGCCGACTGGCTGGCCGCCGGTATCAACTGCCACGGTGGTGTAGATGAATGGGAAGTTATTGCTGGCGAGAGACCGCAGGGTGACGTCGAGGTTCGGGACCGCGGCGGCAGCCGCAACCGCGGCCTGTTGTTGCTCCTGCGCTGACCGCCAGCGGCTCACCGCTCCCAACCAGTCAGTCGTTGGCGAGGTGGCGAGCGTTTGCTGCAACTCATTCACCGCGGTAACTGAAATGTGGTAGTCGCGTTCAGAATCTATTCCGTCCAGGATGAGCTGGCGCTGGTCGGAAACCGCAATGTTATTCACCTTGCCGCTGCCGTTCTCCCGGTAGTGAATCACAAAGTGCCGGAGTGTTGCGGGCGCGTACCAGGTCAAGGTGAGACTCCCGCGTTCTCCCGGTGTCTCTTTGACCACGAGATCAATCACCGTCCCATCGGTGGAATTGGCGGAACCTGGCTGCGCCCAGCTTGCTCCTGCCAGAATGAAGCAGAAAAGCAGGCACAGCAGGCGGCCCAAAAGTCTGTCCTGTTTCATCATGATACCCCTCCATGAAGGTTGTGAGTGTGGAAGATTGGGTTGGTCGTCGTCGCTCCTGGATGTCTCAGAGACAATGCGGCCCTGGACCAGCCAAGGTTGGGACGAATTCTCGAGAAAAAAATGGCGAAATTGGAGGTCAGGCTTGTGTTTTCCAACGCCGCAGCACGGCGATTGCCTGCCACGGGTGTTTGATGCCCGCCCAAAAGATGCCGCCCAAGGTGGTGAGGCAGACGCGTCCAAGCAACATAAGTGTCGCACCCAGCCACCGCCTACGCAAAAGAGTGTGAGGCCGGTTGAACCACTCCGGCAGGTTGGCATGCCAGCCCCAAAAGGTTGCCCACGAGCAATAGCCGCCGATCAAGCCGGCGAGCGGCACGCGTCCGGCGTGTTGTGCCGGCGCCGGGAGCAGCCACATCGCAAGCAAAAGGCCGAGCAGCGCAAAGTTCATCGCTTTGCGCAGCCGGCGTTTGGCAACGGCAGCGCCACAGCCCAAGCAGAGCAATTCGCTTTCCTGCCCGGCTTCGAATGCGGCACAGATGCGGCAGAAGATGGATCTGCAACTTGCGCAAATGCCTGTGATTTTCTCAGAGGGGTGTTTGGGACAAGTCATGGGAGCAGCCAGAGTCTGTGCAGGAACCCCCGCCCACGCCTCGGCAACTCCTGCCTGAATGTTTGCAATCCGGCGTGTTTGTTGCCGCCAAGGCCTCAGCCGATCACAGCGGGCCAATGCGGGCAGTAAGACGTGCCTGGTATTGGAGCCAGACGGCAACCGCGCAAAGGTAATTCTCGAAGTTCGCGCCTCCTGAGGTTGTGAACTGCCAAGCTGCAAGAAAAGCCACCGAGCCGTCCCCCTAGCGGCTCGGTGAGTCGGCGGCTATTCCCCGCGGCGCCGATGGGCTGGAAGATCTCACCGGCGACGGCTCAAGGTAAGTCATCTTGTGATCTTTTTGCCAGCTTGACAACGTTGTCAAAACTTTGCCGCAGCGGCTGTAGACTTACTGGTCCTTCGCCGGAGGCCGTGACTGCAAATGGGTGTTGCGTTCAATCACGTTCAGCCGCTTGATGATATAGCCAATCAGAATCAACAACAGGCCGAGCGGCGCCAGGGAAAAACCGCCGACCAGCAAAAAGGCCAGGTTCATGGGATCGGAAAAGCCCAGCACCAGCAGTATGATCCCCGCGAAACTTGAGGCCCCTCCCGCCACGATGACCCACCAATCAACCGGGCGCCGGTGTATGTGATCAGCCGCCATGAGACCTGGCCTTTGTTGCGAGGTGATGCGACAGCGTTGCTGCTCAATGAAAATGCCACAGCCCCCGCCTTCTTGCATGAAATTGCTCCATCACGAGATCAGGCAGGATCGGAACCGGAAGTGCAGCCTGCCGGAATTGCGGGTTGACTCGATCTCGACGAGCCTACGCTACTTCGTTGGCGGTCGCGGCACGCGCCAGCAGGTAACGTTGATTTTTGGCCGCTTCAATTTGATCGATGAGCTGCCCGGCATCCTGTTGCTCCGTTTGCTGGCGCTGCAGGTTGATTTGGGCGGCAGCAGAAGCCAGTGATATGACTTCCTTGCGAGTGGCAAAGTAGATGGCCAGGAGAATCCCTGCAAAAACAAGTGCCGTTATCAATCCGGAACTATCCCGCACGAGGTTGGATGACAGCAATCCAGCCACGGCAATCAGTCCCGCCAGGATCAACAAAAAGGGATGGCTGGTGAATCGGGTTTCGCAGGAGCAGAGTTCTTCCAGCATGATGCTGGTGATTTGCATCTTGCCGCCGCGCTCGGCTTCCGACCGTACGCGGTGCGTTGTCAAAGTCAACCCGCCGGATCGCAGCAGTATTCTTTCGTCGGACATCGAGGTCATGGGGAAGCTTCCTTTCACATTGTTCAAACTGATTCAAGAACAAGGTATGGTGCGACGTAGTTGGCCGTGATCGACTCGACTTTGAAATCAAGCCGAAACTCGACCTGGCATGCCGAATCAGTGTAGACTGGAGCAGCGAAAAGTGGCAAATCGTGCCATCTGCTATCGAATCAGGTTGAGCCCATGCTCCTGAATAGCGTTGATCGGAATTGACAAAAAGCGTTTTGTAGCAAGGACAACGGCCTGCTTGGTAATTCCGCCTTTAACCGGGATGTCGTAGTCGAAGCTGATTGTTGCTCCCTTCCCGGCAACAGTCACTCGAACGATAATGTATTGATCATTGACACGATTGGCGAATTCCAGTAGTTCCTGGCGATTCGCACCATCCTTTGTCCGAAAAAGGGTCATCAGCCTGATACGGTCCTCACGGGCAAAAACATAGCACCCGATGCCATCTCGTACTTGAAGATCTCCCTCCGCATCGATCGAGGTTTCCATGAAAGCTGCCTCGAAGATCGATTTCAAGAGCTCTTTTGACAGATTCTCGGGGGTAATGATGTCGCTAGACATAATGGATTCTCCTATGGCAATTACGAAAAGGTGAAGTTGAAATCGTCGACACTCCAAGGAACCGATTTCTTTGACAGCGTTTGGCATCACCGGGCGGCTCTTGCTTCTGCCTCAGGGCTACCCAGAGTGAGGCCTGGCTGCGAACTTCAGTATGCTGCCTGCACAGCCGCCGCATGTGATTTGTGAAGCCGAATGAGTTTCACCGCCTGCACCGTCCGATAGATGGCGCCGCCATACATGCCGATTGCCGCGGCGGCAATGAATCGAACAAAGAATGCAATCAAGCTTCCGATCCAGTGGCCATCGGAAAGCCTATCCAGACCATTGTACAGCCAGCCCCAAAACTTGCCGCCAAAATGCCAACCCCAATACACTGCCCAGAAGGCATACCCATAGAAAACGATGGCCAGCGCCCGGCTCATTCCCGGCGGTTGTGCGCCGCTCGACACCATCCAGGCAGCTCCCGCGACTCCGAGCGTTGCTGCTATGATCGAGTTCCTGAGCTTTCGCTTGGCGAATGCAACCCCGCAATCCAGGCACACGAGCTGTTCCTCTTTGCCGGTGAATTCAATGGCGCAATCATCGCAGAAGGTGGATTTGCACCTCGAGCAATTGCGAACTCGTTGCGCAGACGGATGATACTTGCAGCTCATATGCAGCCTTTCGAAATATGCACTCTCCCCAATACCATTTGCGTTTATCTATGGCTTCGAAACTCTGCCGTATGTGTCTCGTGAGGTGCTCTTGCAGGCTGGACAATAGCGCGCCCCGTTGCTGCCACGGCATTTGAAGCAATATTTCTCACCGCAGTCGCGGCACTCGTACACATCGAAGTAGGCGGCCGACCAACCGATGTCGTTCTTGTCGGCCCCGCAATTGGGGCAGGAATGGATATAGTTCGGCATTTGCGCCTCCTCACTAAATGTAAACCACCACCCGGCCGGCAATATGGCCGCGGTATTTGGTATTGCCATCGACATACACTTCGCCCGTGCCCGGCTCGGCGTCGAAGTGGGCTTCGCCATCGCTGTCGGTGTATTCGGTACTGGTAACGCCGCGCGTGAAGCCATCGAAGCCGATCACGACCCGTGACCCTTTTGCCGGTTTGCCGGTGTCGCGCCATACAACCTTGACGGTGACCATGGACCTTTCTCCTTTCTGCTCAGTGATGATGTTCGTTGGCAACCAGATGCGCGCGCACGACCTGATATTCCGCTGCCAGGTGCGTCGCCGCATGAGCTGGTGGAATTTTTGAGCCGTCGGCGCACACCAAGAACCATGTACCGGTATCTGCCTCCCATTCGAAGCCATAGCCCGGCCGGCAGCGCCGCGCGCGGGCGAGAAAGGCCTTGAGCGCGGCAAGGCCGCCCTGCTCGCGCGCGATGCGTTCGACGTGCTGCGAGCACGATTCCCGAAACAGGCAGCGCCGGCGCCGTTCGGGAGGAATCACGCGGCGGTAATACTGAATCGCATGAATGATTAGGCTTCGCATATTTCGCCATTGACGCCCAAGGACACTCATGTCTCGCGATAGAAGACCGCGACGTAAACCTGGACTGTACGCGTTGTCTCCGGCCGGCCGAGAATCGGCTCTGTAGCACCGAAACCGAGACACCCGGATTTCCCGGGAATTGTCGGTGTTGCCGGCGTGGTCACGTCCGTCACCAGCGTTTCCAGGCCGTGGTACTTCCAGCCTTCTGCAACGTTTTGATTGATGAGCGTTGCAAGCTGTTCTGCGGCTTTGCGCGCGCCTTCAGCTTCCATCACATCCGCGCGAAACGGCACGACTTGGTACTGCATAGAACCCTCCTTGTGCAAATGCCCGTCTGAAGTTCTCATCTCCGTAATGAGTCAATCCCTGGGAGGATTGATGCGAACTCGTTCTCCCTCTGGTGAAATAATGTCAAAAGACCCGTCCGCGTACCATGCAAAGCGTTCGAGATAGGTTTGAAACCGGCAGCTTCCATGTTCTCCGAAAACGCGAACGTACAGTTTGCCCACGTGGTTTTCGCCTGTTTCCTGTGGATTGGCGGAGGCATAAAGGCGAATCACAACTTCGTGGTGGTCTTCTCCGCCGTGCAGGCTGGCCCGCACCAGACCGCAACTGATTGCCAAAGCCGTCTGGACGATTCCGGGAAACTCGAAGGTCACGTCTGGGAGGCCTTCAAAGGTCAGCATCTTTTCGGTTTTGGGAGTGAGGAGAAGCTGCAAATCATTCAGGCGATATCGCATCGCCAACCTCCGCACCATCTTTTACGTCGTTTGCCCTCTGGCTTCAGGTTTGCTTTGGCTCAAACTGATAACGGCCTGAATCGGGATCATCAGCAGCGCAAAGGGCAACCGGAAGACAATACTGATCAACATGCCGCCAACAAAGCCGCCAATCGCACCGAAGCACCCGCCTTTTTTGCCGGTTTGCTTATCCACATCGTCATAGCCGTAAGACGCTGCCTCCAAGCCGATCTTGAACACGTCACCAAGTTGCTTGACGATGTATGGACCGGGACTGATATACCAGGACCACCCACAATCTGGATGGTTCTGTTTGCCTAGAAAATGCCATTTGTATTCGCCTGCTGCCGTGCAATTGGGGCAGATATCCGTTCGAAATTTCTCCAAACCCACAGAAAGCGCGACAGCGCTTCCCTCCCGCTCCAAGCGCTCCTTGAATTCACCCACCATTTCTGCGGGAATGAACTCGTGGGTATCGCAATAGTGGAAAAATCCCCGCTCAGTTCTTGTCAATGACATGATTGCTCACTCCTTCAAGATTGACCGACATTCCGCGTTCGATTTTCGTGGGTTCGCATGCCGCTTCGTTGCAAGCTGTCCGCGTGGTGCCATTTCCGCACACCTGTCCAACCGAAAGCATCAAGTTTCCACTCTGAATGGTGGGAGAATCGGTTTCACAATCCTTCAGCCCTGGGGTGAGTTGCATCAGCGTCTCACAAAACGCATGCCATGGCTCAGCATGCGTGCCGGTGAAATCTTGCAATGAAAAATCAGAAGTTGCAGTAATTGGATCGCGGGGCAGAGAAGGGGAGTGGCAATATCTTGTTGCCTGCAGGCAACAGTGCTTCGAACAAGAGGCGAGGGATCCCCATGAAATCAAAAAGCTTTGCCTTGTTGCATCCGTGCGCCGGAAATAATTCCAATCCTGTGGTGTGGCCGCCATGTGTTGCTTGCGATGGCGCGAGCGGCTGCAGGGAAACACGCCAAGAATTCATTTAGTGTCCATCCGAAAGCACCACCGGCCGGGCGCTTCGTCATGAGCAAAAGCAAGTTCTATTCGAGTTGTGGACGCTTCGGAGCCAGGTCCCCGGGCGGTTTCTTCATTCCTGGACAGATACCAGTGGGGCTCTGTCCAAGAATGTTCCAACCTCGGCTCAGCCGAGGATTCCAAAAACTTCACGCGTCGTGGAAACTCTGATGATTTTGATGCAACGGCCAAGCCGCTGCGGGAACATTTTCTCGAACGCATTCTCGAGCATGAAGGCGACCAACTGCCTCTGAAACTCACGCCTCGCCTGGTGCGCCCAGAATGCGATAGACGGTGGCCCGGTTGACGCCGGCTTCTTCCGCGGCACGGGAGTAGTTGCCCTGGTGCCGCGCCAGCTTCTCGCGAAAGTAGGTGTATTGAAATTGCTCCAACAGCCGCTCTTTCGCCTGCTCGTAGGGCAGCTCGAAGAGTGGCAGGAACAGATCCGGCGGCCGGCTCGAAGCCGGGGAAAGGCTGCGCAGCCGGGAACGGTCGATCCGGCCCTCCCGGCTGTACAAGACCACACTTTCGATTTCACTGGTCAATTCGCGGACGTTTCCGGGCCAATCGTATTCCACCCAAGCCTGCATAACTTCCGCGGGAATCTCCGGGACGGTGCGGTGCAGCACCTGGCTGAAATAGTCGAGATAGTACCGGACCAGCAGTGGAATGTCCGTCCGGCGCTGGCGCAATGGCGCCACTTCCAGATGCAGGCGCTGCAGACGATAGAAAAAATCATGCCGCAGCCGGTCTGCGGCCACATCTTTCTGCAAATCGTGATTGGTGGCCGCGATGATACGCACATCGGCGCGCTGCTCTTGCCGGCGCCCGAGGCGGCTGAAAGTTCCGTGCTCGAGTGCCCGCAGGATTTTGGGCTGGGATTCCAGCGGCAGGTCGCCAACCTCGTCCAGAAACAGCGTGGCGTGGTTCGCCTCTTCGAACAGTCCGCGCTGCGGCCGGTCGGCACTGGTGAAGGCCCCGCGTTCATGTCCGAAAAACTCGCTCTCGAACAGCGTTGCGGGCAGGTTGCTGCAATTGACCACCAGCAGCGGACGCTCCGCGCGCAGGCTCTTACGGTGAATCTCGCGCGCCACCAGCTCTTTGCCGGTGCCGGATTCGCCGGTGATCAACACCAGACGGTCGGTGGGCGCGATGAGATTGATTTCCTCCTCGAGCTTGCGCATGGCCGGACTTTCGCCGATGAGCGGGGCATATTGCCGGCGCAACTCGTCGCGATACGCCCGGCGCCAGGCCAGGTTCTGCAGATGCTGCTTGAGATGTGCGCGCAGCTCTTTGAGATTGGGCGCCTTGCTGCAATAATCCAGCGCGCCGAATTGGCCGGCTTGATGCGCGGTTTCCCAGGAAGCGTGCTCGGTGACGATAATCACGGCCACGTCGGGATCGAGGCGCTTGAGGCGGCGCAGGGTTTCGATGCCATCAATGCCGCGGCCGAGCTTGAGATCCACCAGCACTAGATCGACCGCGAGCTCTTGAAACCGGCGCAGACCTTCTTCGCCGCTGGCGGCGTCCACCACTTGAAACTCGTCGCCCATGAGCAGGCGGAAATCCTCGGCGAATTGCGGCTGGTCGTCGATGATGAGAAGGGTGTGTGTTTCGGAAGAAGCGTGCATGGCAGACCCCAAAGAGTGAGATTTCCACCACCGGCACCGCGAAGTCGCAGCGAACGCTGAGCAAGCCTCTTTTGAGGTCACAACTCAGCGATCGCCGCGCCTTCGCGGTTCCAATGTTTGCCTGGTGTTGCGAATTGTTTTCGAGGTTTGATTCGGCAATCCGACCGCATCAAAGCGCCGCGCCTTTCTCGTGAACGCGCAGCACCGCAGCCACGAGATAGACTTTCCCGGGATGGTGTTGCGGCAGACTCCGGTGAATAAGCGCGCTATCGAATTCTCTGTGCTTGCGCAGAAACCTCTCGATTTCAGCGAATTCGCGTGCCGGAATGATCTTGTCCAGCCGCTTGATTTCTCCGGCCAGCGCCAATTCCCGAAGATGCACCCAGACCGTGCTTTCCTTCAAATCGCGCTCTGCCGCGATCTCTGCTACGGTCAATCCTTGCTGCACAAGCTGCAGGGTTCGCGCCGGACTTCTGCCCTTCACTTTGAACCTGCGGAGGGCCGTGGCCACGGGTTTTGTTGGCTCGGGCAGTGCGGCTTCGCGCTGGCCGCGCAACACCTCCCAACCGCTGGCCGTCACCTGCAAGACCGGATACTCACCGGTGTCGCGTTGGAGATAGCCAGCGGCCACCAACCGGTGAATGTCCGTGATGATCTGTTTCAAGGGCTGGTCACGCAGCAGGCCGAAGGTCGACAAGTGTGCGAAGTTGCGGCTGCGTTCCGTATCCTCGCCTTTGAGCACCTCCGCGACCGCCGTGGCGCCGAAGCGTTCTTTCATGCGCACCACGCAGCTCAGAATCTTCTGCGCCAGCACCGTGGCGGCGCGGGAAGACAACCAGATGACTGCGCAATTGTCGCAGTTGTTGCACTGGCGCGCGGCGTGATTCTCTCCGAAGTAGTCGAGGATGAAGTGGCGCCGGCAGGTGGCGCGTTCACAATAGCGTTGCATCTGGCGCAGCTTGGCCAATGCCTCGGCGCGGCGCTCGATGAGAATGCGGGCGTCGAAGCGCAGCGCCTTTTTTCTGTCGCTCAGCAGAATGCCGCGCCGCAGAAACGGTCCAGCCAACTGCAGCAGGCCTGGTTCGGCCAGCGCCTGCAGTTGCAGCTTGAGCTGCGCGGGGTTTTGGCGCAGTGCATTCGCGGCCTCGCGCAGATCGAGCCTTTGCCAGCCGCGCTGGCCTTCGCACAGATCCACGAGAAAGGGCCACAACTCGCCGGCCGGCGGCGGGGCCTTGCGGGACAGCTTTTTCAGGTAAACCACGTCCGGCGAGGGCGTGACCAGCGTGAGGTATTGGATCTCAGCGAGAAACAGCAGCGCCGCATTCACCACCGAGCCGGGCAATTTGAGGTCGAGCATGCGCACGATTTCGTCGCTCTGCAACTGAATGATTTCGCCGGCTGCGAGGTCAACTTCACAGAGCACGTCATAGACGTCTTCTACCACTTGTGGCTCGGGGTTGTCGCAGTCGATGAAGAATTGCTGCAGATACAGATCTTGCGGCGAATAGAAGATGATACAATCCGCCGGTTGGCCGTCACGGCCGGCGCGCCCGGCCTCCTGATAGTAGGCTTCCAGCGCGCCCGGCATGTCCGCATGCAGCACGAAGCGCACGTTGCGCTTGTCGATGCCCATGCCAAAAGCATTGGTGGCGACGATGCAGCGGACTTTCTCCTGCACGAACATCTCCTGCGCGCGTTTGCGCGCCGGGAGGTCCATGCCGGCGTGATAGCCCACCGCCTTGATCTTTTCCTGCTGCAGGACGGCGGTCAGGCCTGCGACCCCCTTGCGCGTACCGGCGTAAACGATGCCCATGCCTTGCGCGCGGCGGAGATACTCGCAAATCGGGCCGGTCTTGTCGCTGGTCTGCTGCACCGCCAGGCGCAGATTGGGCCGATCGAAGCCGGCAACGAAGACCCTGGGTTTCTCCAGCTTGAGCTGGGTGATGATGTCGCCGCGCACACGCTCGGTGGCCGTGGCGGTGAGCGCGAGAATGCGCTGCGCCGCCAGCGTGTCGATGGCGCGGCGCAACTGCAAATAAGAAGGCCGGAAATCGTGTCCCCATTGCGAGATGCAATGCGCTTCATCGACGGCAAACAGGGAGACTTCCAAGCCTTGCATGTGCTCGATGAAGTAGCCGGAGTGGAAGCGCTCCGGCGCGACGTACAGCAGCTTGATCTCGCCGGCACGCACGGCGCGCAGCCGCTGGCGGATCTCCTCCACGGGCAGCGTCGAGTTGATGAAACTGGCAGGGTAGCGGCGGCGCTGCAACTGATCGACCTGGTCTTTCATCAGCGCGATCAGCGGCGAGACCACCAGCGTGATGCCCTCGAACAACAGCGCCGGCAGTTGATAGCACAGCGATTTGCCGCCGCCGGTGGGCATGATGGCGAGCACGGGATCGCCCTGCAAAACCGCCGACAGAATTTCTGCCTGGCCCGGCCGGAATTGCTGGTGCGCAAAGACCGCGTGCAAAAGCTGTTCGGCTTGCTGGAGGAGTTGCTGGTGATCGTTCATGGCGTGTGCCCCGTCGCGCATTTGCGCAAATGATGTCAAAAGTGCGGATGAATTGCAAGTTGAATTTGCCGCGGCGGAAAAGGCCTCGCTTTCTCGAAGGCTTGTCTACTGCCTGCCGTGTCCTGCCGCGCCGGATGTCGCCCAACTATTTGACTGGCGCCGGCCAAATCGCTTGCACAATCCCCAAATTCTTCTAGCTTGCTCACATGTTCCACAAAACACGTTCGAATTGCAGAAAGGAGGCTGGGCGCTATGGCGCGTATGGTAAACATGAGCGGCAAAGTCGTCGAATTGCCGCGCTTTGAAGGCCGCTGGCTGCGTTGGATCGCGATCGGCGCGGTGGTCGCATGGTTTTTACTCTCGTCATTCTACACCGTTGATGCCGATGAAGTCGGCGTGATCCAGCGCTTTGGCAAGTATGTTGAGACGATGCAGCCCGGGCTGCACATGAAGATCCCGTTTGGCATTGAAACGGTGAAAAAGGTGAAAGTGCAGCGGGTGCTCAAGGAGGAATTCGGCTATCGCACGCAGGCGCCGGGCGTGCGCTCGACCTACGATCAGGGCGATTTCAGCTCCGAGTCGCTGATGTTGACCGGCGACCTGAGCTGCGCGCTGGTGGAGTGGATCGTGCAGTATCGCATCAAGGACCCCAAGGCCTATCTCTTTCATGTGCGTGACATCACCGGCACCATCCGTGACCTGACGCAATCGGCGATGCGGCAGGTGGTGGGCGATCACAGCGTCGATGAAGTCATCATCACCAACCGCCAGGAGATTTCGCTGGAGGTTCGCGATCTGCTGCAGCAACTGCTCGATCACACCGAAACCGGCGTCGATATCGTGACCGTCAATCTGCAGGACGTCAACCCGCCCGGGCCGGTGCAGCCGGCGTTCAATGCCGTCAACGAAGCCAAGCAGGAACGCGAACGCATCATCAACGAGGCGCTGGAAGCTTACAACAAGGTGATTCCGCAAGCCCAGGGCGAAGCCGAGCAACTGCTGCGGCAGGCGGAGGGTTACAGCGTTAATCGTGTCAACCGTGCCCGCGGCGACGCCGACAAGTTTCTCGCGATTTGGCAGGAATACAGCCGCGCCCGCGACGTCACCCGGCGCCGCATGTACCTGGAAACAATGCTCGAAGTCATGCCGCGCGTCAAGGAAGTTTACATCATCGATGACAAGCAAAGCAATTTGATTCCCCTGTTGCAGTTGCGCGGCTTGGAGAAAGGAGGTCAGCCATGAACTTCCGTCGCGTATTTCTGCTGCTGGCGGTGTTCGTGCTGGTGTTGGTGGCCGGCGCTTCCTTCTACACGTTGGGTGAAACGCAGCAGGCCATCATCACCCAGTTCGGTGAACCGATCGACCAGCCGATTCGCGAGGCCGGCCTGCATATGAAGGTGCCCTTCATCCAGAAAGTCACGATTTTCGACAAGCGCATACTCGAATGGGACGGCGCGCCCAATCAAATTCCGACGGAGGACAAGAAGTACATCTGGGTCAACACCTTTGCGCGCTGGCGCATCGTTGATCCGCTGAAATTCTACCAATCCGTCAACAACGAAACCGCCGCGCAAAGCCGGCTGGATGACATCATCGACGGCGTCACCCGCGATATCATCACACAAAGCCCGCTGATCGAAATCGTGCGCAACAGCAACCGCGAGATGACCACCATCGTCGAGGGCGACTCCGGCACGGTCGAGCCCACGGTCGAATCGCAGGAAATCGAGAATATCACCAGCGGCCGCAGCCAAATCATGGATCGCATTCTCGCCAAGGTGAGCGAGATGGTGCCGCAATACGGCATCGAAGTCATCGACATCCGCATCAAACACATCAACTACATCGATGATGTGCTGCGCAAAGTCTACGATCGCATGATTGCCGAACGCAATCGCATTGCCGAGAAATACCGCTCTGAAGGCCAGGGCGAACGCGCCAAGATCGACGGCCAGCGCGAGAAGGATTTGCAGACCATCACCTCGCAAGCCTACAAGCAGGCGCAGCAGATCAAAGGCGAGGCCGATGGCCGGGCCGCCAAGATCTATGCCGACGCCTACAATCGCGATCCGGAGTTCTATTCCTTTCTGCAGACGCTGGATTCGTATCGCACGACGCTCAACCAAAACAGCACGCTGTTCTTGAAGACCGATTCGGATTTCCTCAAGTATCTCAAGAGTACCGCGCCGCGCTGACGGAAACGGTGCCGGGCCGCCGGCAGCACACGGCTGTTGCCGGCGGATTTCCTGGCGCGCAGTGGAAGTTCCACTCGCGGCTTTTCCCGCGGAGATCACCTTGGCAGGGGAGATCCCGGAACAGAGGGCTTGTAAGAACTCCGAAGATTTCGATGCAACGGCCAAGCCGTTGCAGGAACATTTTTCCCCGACGAAAGGGTTCCAACCTCGGCGCGCCGAGGTTTCCAAGACTTCGAGGGCGGTGGGAACTCTGATGGTCTCGATGCAACGGCCAGGCCGCGGCAGGAACATTTTTCCCCGGCGAAAGGGTTCCAACCTCGGCTGCGCCGAGGTTTCTGAGACTTCGAGTGCGGTGGGAACTCTGCGGATTTCGAGGCCACGGCCAAGCCGTGGCAGGAACATTTTTCCCCAACGAAGAGGTTCCAACCTCGGCGCGCCGAGGTTTCCAAGACTTCGAGGGCGGTGGGAACTCTGATGGTATCGATGCAACGGCCCAGCCGTGGCAGGAACAATCTGCGCCAATGAAAAGGTTCCAACCTCGGCGCGCCGAGGTTTCTGAGACTTCGAGTCCCGCGGGAACTCTGAGAATTTTGGATGCAACGGCCCAGCCGTTGCAGGAACATGCTGCAAAGTAGTGATGCCGGCGCGGTGAGGTTCACCGGCCGGCATCAGCTTGTCGAATTCGAAGAATCTTCTCAGCCCTCAAGGCTTCACCAATTCGCCCTCCATCGCGGTGAAGCCGTCGGGATTGGTGAAAGCCACTTCATGCTTGCGACCCTGGGGATAGGCAATCGCGGCACAGCCCACTTCGCCTTTCTTGTTCACCGCCACGAATTTGTCATAAAAATCGATGGGGGTGCCGAGCTTTTTGTTGATCTCGATAATCCGCCGGCACGCTTCCACGCACGCCTGCGTCGGCGACAGGCCCTGCCGCATCAAAGACACCACATAGAAACTCCCGCACGTGCGAATCACTTCCTCGCCGCGGCCGGTGGCGCCGGCGGCACCGACTTCATTGTCGACATACAATCCCGCACCGATGATGGGTGAATCGCCAACCCGCCCGGAGATCTTGTAAGCAAGCCCACTGGTGGTGGTGATGCCGGCGACATCGCCCTTGTCATCGACGCCCAGCACGTTGATGGTGCCGTTGGTGCGGCCGGTGCGATCACGATAGATGCCATCGGCCGGCGGCAACCAGTCGTCTTGATCGCTGTGGGTCTCCTTCCACTTGAGCCAGATCAAGCGCGCCTGTTCAGTGAGCAGATTTTCAACCTGAAAGCCGTGCATGATCGCAAAGCGCTGTGCGCCGGGTCCCACGAGCATCATGTGATCGGTGCGTTCCATCACCAAGCGTGCCACACTGCTCGGCGTTTTAATGCCTTCCAGCGCGGCCACGCAGCCGGCCTTGTAGGTCGGGCCGTACATGCAGGAGGCATCGAGTTGCACCACGCCGTCTTCGTTCGGCAGGCCGCCGTAGCCCACGCTGGTATCCTCAGGATCAAGCTCGGTGACATTCGCGGCTTTCTCGACCGCATCGAGCACGTTGCCGCCGCCGCTGAGAATTTCCCAACCCGGGCCGTTGGTTTTCCGGCCCCAATCCTCGCCGCGGCTGCAGACCAGCACCGGCAGTTTGCCGCCGGGCCGCGTGAGCCTTCTGGTTTTGCTCGTGACAATCGCGGGAAAACCCGCCACCGCGGCAATCGCCGCGCCCACGCCGGAGGCGGTCTTGATGAAGTCGCGCCGTGACAGCTTGTTGCTCATGTTTGGCTCCTGGGAATTGATGACTGATGCGAAGCCGCGGGCGCACAGAACGCGCCCCACCGAATTCTGTGACGGCCATGCGGCTTCTGCTTCATGATTGGGTTCGTCGCATAAACGCCAACTTGTCCGATTGACTGCTGAATCCCCACTTTTCATAAAAAGGAACCAATTCCGGCAGGCAGTACAATTCGAGGTGTCTCACCTGTTGCAGGTCGGGATGCTGCACGATGGCCTCGAGCAGGGCGCGGCCCGTCCCCGATCGGCGGTAGGGCGCCGCCACGATGACATCAAAGATGAAGGCCTTGTAAACGAAATCCGTAAGCACGCGGCTGAAAACCGCCAACTTTCTGCCTTCTGGTTCGCAGAAAGCGACAATCAAGTCGCACTGCTTGAGCATGCGGCGCGTATCTTCCAAAGTCCGGCCTTTGGTCCACCACTCTGCTTGAAAGAGCTGATGCAGTTCTGAGCTTTGTGCCTCATCGAGTTGATCGATCTGTTGGAGTTCTGTCTTCATTCCGCCAGCTTTTCGAATTGGCCCCTTTGCGCCATCAAAGCTTCAATCTCAGCCACGCCCCGCGGCGCGCCGGCCGAGAGGTTTTCATAACCATTCTCCTTCACCAAAATGTCATCTTCGATGCGCACGCCGAGATTGGCGTAGCCCTCCGGTAAACCATGCTTTTTTGCGGTGGCGGCAGATATGTAAATGCCCGGCTCGATCGTGAAGACCGTGCCGGCCTGCAGCGGGCCGTACGTGCCGGCGTCGTGCACATCGAGGCCGAGGTAGTGGCTCAGGCCATGCGGGAAGAAATCACGATAAGTTCCGGCTTGCACGTTTTCCTCGACGCTGCCTTTGAGAATGTCGAGTTTGATCAAGCCGGCGACAATCACGCGCACGGCGGCGGCGGTCAAGTCGTGGAAGCGGACACCGGGCTTGACCAGCGCCATGGCCGCCTCTTGCGCAGCCAGCACGATATTGTAAATCTCTGCCTGCTCGTTGGTGAATTTGCCGCTGATCGGAATCGTGCGCGTGACGTCCGCAGTGTACATGCCGTATTCCGCGCCGATGTCGATCACCACCAGATCGCCGGCTTGCACTTGGCGGTCGCCGGCGCGATAGTGCAGGATGCAGGAGTTGGGCCCTGCGCCGACGATGGAGGGAAAGCCCAGACGCGGGCTGCCGTTTTTGGTGAAGACGTACTCGAGCATCGCCTGCAATTCATATTCGCGCATGCCGGTTTGCGCCGAGGCCATTACTTCGCGCTGCGCCGCGCAGGTGATGGCAATCGCGCGGCGCAACAGCGCAATTTCCGCGGGTGATTTGACTTCACGCAAGCGCTGCAGAATCCTGCCGGGATTCTGCAGCTTGACGCCCAACAGCGTCTCCAGCGCGCTGTGCGTGGAATCAGCCGCCGGTGAGGTGCGGCGGTGTTGTTCCGCGCGGCCGGTCTCCAAATACAACGTATCGGCGGCAGCCAGCGCAGTGCGATAGATCCGGTCGAATTCCGCCATGCTCAAAACCACGCGGAAGCCCAACGCACTCTGCGCGCCTGCCACGCCCAGGCGCGGGCCGTCCCACATTTCGGCGTGGGGATACCGCGGCCGCACAAACAGGATTTCAGTCGCCGGCTGGGTGTGTTCCGGCACGACGAGGCCGGCCGGCACCAGCAGCAGTTTCGTATCTGGCTCAGTGCCTCCGGTGAGATAGTAAAAATTGCTGTCCTGGCGGTAATCGTGTTCCACATCGCCGTTGCGAATGACTTCCTCACTCGCTTTGAACAGGGCAATGCTTTTGGCACTGAGATGCCGCATGAAAGCGGTGCGGTGCGCCTGCCAGTGCTGTGGCGTTTGCGCCGGGAGGGAGGACGAAAGGAGAAGAATTGAAAAAAATGCTGCGGTGTGCTGCCATTTCATGAACGCGATCCTCTGAGATTAAACAGTCGTCCAATTTTGATCATGCAACGCAGAAATGCCGTAGCGCAGACTTTCCCCGGCAGGCCGGCAGGGTGTCTGCGCTACGTTGTCATCCTGCGGAAGATTGCCTCACGGCACCGCCGGCCCGCTGGTGGCGCCTTTCACGTATTTTTCAAACCACTCGAGATTGCGCTTGATGGAGAAGAGTTGATGGTTGGCTTCGCGAAAGCCGTGCGCGGCGCGCGGGTAGATGTCGAATTCCACGGTCTTCCCCAGCATTTTGAGTGCGGTGTAGATTTCCCAGCCTTGCGTGAGCGGTACGCGGTCGTCCTTGTCACCGTGCGAGATGAGCAGGGCAGTCGATGACTTCTGCACATGCGCCATGGGCGAGGCCAGCCATGCCTTTTCCATGTTTTCCCACACCGGCAGATTCCAGTGCACCATCGAGTTTTCGTAGGGAATGTCGGAAGTTCCCGTGAACGAAACCCAGTTGGCGATGCCCGCGCCCATGGAGGCGGCCTTGAAATGTTCGCTGTAGCGTGTCGCTGCCAGGCCGGAGAAATACCCGCCGTAGGAAAAACCGCCCATGCCGACGCGGTTCAAATCAATCAGACCCTGCCGATCGAGATGCGCCAGGCCATCGAGCACGTCTTCGAATTCACGGCCGCCGAGGTCTTGGTGATCGGCCTTGGCATAGGCCACCCCGCGGCCGGTGCTGCCGCGATAGTTCGGACTGAACACCACGAAACCATTCGCCGCCAGCAGCTCGCCCCATTGCACATAGTTGGTGCTCCAGCCGTCCAAGTAGGCGCTTTCCGGACCGCCGTGAATCTGCACGAGGCAGGGATAGCGCTTGCCCTTCTCGTAGTTCAGCGGCAGCATCAGCAGTCCGGTAATTTCCAAGCCGTCGCGCGCAGTCCAGGAAATTTCTTCGCTGCCGGCGAGTTGCACATTGGCCAGTTCGGGATTGCTGTTGGTCAAACGGGTGAGCTTGCCGGTGGCCAGGCTGCCGCTGAAAGCTTCGTTGGGGTGATTGTCGGTGTTGGCCACCAGCGCGAACGATTTGCCGTCTCTCGCCAGCGAAGCCGCATTGAACGTGAACCCGCTGGTGATTACAGCCGTCATTCTTCCGCCTTGCGCCGGCATGGTTTTCAGCACGGTGTGACTGCGCTCGACCGCGGTGAAGGCCAGCGTCGTGGCATTGATCCATTCGACCCAGGTTGCCGTGCCTTCATAGTTTTCGGTGATGTTCATCGCGGTGCCGCCGGCCGCGGCGACGACAAAGATGCTGCCATGGGCGGGATCGCTCTCGTCCACACCCGCGAGAAAGGCCAGCCGTTGGCCGTCCGGAGACCAACTCATAGCGCCGAGCTTGCCTTTGGTCTCGGTCAGCAGTTTCGCCTCGCCACCCGTGCGATTCACAACATAGATCTTCTTGAACATGTAAGAATCGTCAGTCTTGGGCGTCGCGCTCGCTTGCAGGACCAGCTTGCTGGCATCCGGCGACCAGACAAAACTCCACACCGCGATTTCGCCGGTCAGCGCTTGGGCTTCGCCGCCGGCCGCCGGTTGTACGTAAAGGCGCGGGAATTTGAAACTCTGGTCGACGGTTCGAACGTCCTTGCCGACCTTGGCATTCTGCTTGTCCGCTGCGGTTTGGACGTCGGTCATGAGGTAAGCGAGCCACTGGCCGTCGGGTGAAAGGAGATAACTGGTAATGTCGCTCGCGGCCTTGGCAACCAACTGGGCTTCGCCGCCATCAAGCGCGATGCGATAAACTGCGTTGCGCTCACTCTGTTCCTTGCGCAGCGCGGAGAAATAGAGCCACTTGCCCTCCGGCGACCATTGCGGCGCGCTGACGCCTTGTGGTCTGAAGGTGAATTGCCGGGCCGCACCGCCCGAGACCGAAGTGACGAACAACTCGCTGTAGCGGCCCCCCGTTTCTTCCTCGGCGGCGCGAGCGGTGGTGAGCACATAGGCAACGTTCTTGCCAGTTGGATCGATCTCTGCGGCGCTCACGATTTTGAGATTCACCACCATCTCCGGCGTGAGGCGGTTTTGCGCGAACAGCATGGTTGCGCTCAACAGAACCAAAAGGGAAAGCACATGCACTTTCTTGCTCAACAACATGGAAATCCTCCTCTGCGATTATGAATAGTCATTGACACAACGTCCCAATGGCCAATATTGGTCTTGCAAGTAAAGAGACAATCATCTCCCACCCGGCGAGATTGATCTCGCCTCCTGCCGGTAGATTTTCCCCTCCTTCATTACGAATACCACCTTGCGCACATAGCGAATATCCGCCAGCGGATCGCCCTTGACTGCAATGACGTCTGCGAGCTTGCCGGGCGCCAATTCACCGATTTGTTCGGCCATGCCGAGCAGGTGCGCGGCGTTGATGGTCGCGGCTTGCAGCGCCGCGTGCGGAGACATGCCGTATTGCACCATGAGCTCGATTTCCCAGGCGTTCTCGCCGTGCGCGAACACGCCCACGTCACTGCCGCACACGATATTCACACCGAGCCGCACAGCACGCGCGAACATCTCTTTTTGCTCGGCAACGCGGCGCTGGCGTTCTGCGCGTTCCTGCGGTGCCGCATAACCTGCAATCGCCTCCACCGCGGCCAAAGTCGGACAAAGAGCGACCTTGTGTTCGAGCATGAGCTTCAGGCTCTTCTCATCGGCCTGGCTGCCGTGTTCGATGCTCTTCACGCCGGCCAGCACCGCGCGGCGAATGCCTTCCGGAGTGTTGGCATGCGCCACCACCGCATGTCCGGTCGCAGCCGCTTCATCAACCGCCGCCTTCAACTCGTCGAGCGTAAACGTCGGCGCGTTCACACCGCCGTGGCGATAATCCGCATAGACTTTGATCCAATCCGCGCCGTGGCCAATCTGGCGGCGCACGACGCGGCGCACGCCGTCAACACCATCCGCGATTTCCGCGCCCTGCGGCACTTCCCAACGCGGATCGAACCCCGCCGGCCCGTAGCCGCCGGTGATCACGATCGCAGCCGTGGCCACCAACAGTCGCGGTCCGGGAATGATGCCCTGCTTGATGGCATCACGAATGCCGACATCAGCATAAGCCGCGCCCTCGGTGCCGAGATCGCGCAATGTTGTAAAACCAGCCAGCAAAGTTTTTTCAGCGTGAACCACGGCACGCGCGGTGCGCAGTGCCAGCGATTCCTGCAAGACTTGATCATTCCACGATGCTTCGTTGTAGGGATGGAGGAACAGATGGCTGTGTGCGTCGATCAAGCCGGGCAGGAGGGTGGCCTCGCCCAGGTCGAGGCGCTTGACGTTCACCGGCAACGCCGCGGCCTGGTCTTGCACCGCGACGATGCGGTCTCCCTGCACCAGCACAACGCGGTGTGGCAATAGTTTTCCGGTTTGCGCCTCGAAGAACCGCGCCGCGGTGAGCGCGAGAATCGGCGCGGGTTCCTGCGCGGCCACGAAACCAGCACTCAGGCACAGCGTCAGAAAAATCGGTTGCAGGCGCATCACAGTCTCCTCTGAAGTGATCAGACTGCCTCAAAAACGCGTGATCAGCGTCGCTTCCACACCTTCCAGCTCGGGCTTGATCACGCACACGCCGCCAACGCAAATTTTGCCCTTGCGTCGCGAGCCCGCAACCAGCGACAGATCGAAGTTCTTCCAGAAATTCACATCGACCTGCACGGCGGCCCAGAGCTTTTGGCTCAGGTCCTGCTCGGTGGTGCGCTCGGTGAGCAGCGAAACCGTCCAGTTGGGCGCATGACTGAGCCCCAGCGTCACCGCCTGGCTGTAGAATTGTTGATCGTTCAACAACCGGCGTGTGTGTTGATGCTCGACAATGGCTTTCACCGCGTAGAAGTCCGTCACCTCCGCGGCGGCACTGCCGACGAGATTGAGATAGCGCGCTGACGCATCCTGCTGGCGGCTGGCGGCGCCGAACAATTCCCAGTCGAAGGGCGTGGTCCACTCGAACTGGCTGTAGAATTCTTCGAAGAGTCTTTCCTGTTGATGATTCTCGGTGCGGCTGTAGTGCGCGGTGAGCACGCCGTCTTTGATCACCGGATAGGCGGCTTCGCAGGCATAGCCGGTTTCATCGTTGGTGTTTTGCACGAGTTGATGGCGGTTGAGCAGCGTGTAGAGATGTTCGCGCGCGACCAGCGGCGGATTGTTGAAATAGACGCCTTCATATTGCTCGAAGCGATCGTAGTCTTTGAATTCCGCGGTCAAGCTGAAGGCGCCCAGCAAGGCATTGGCGTTGAGATAAAGCGCCGCGCCGGATTTCGTTTCATTGGGATTGTCTTCGCGGGCATATTCGAGATAAAGGCTGCCGTGCGGGAGATTGATTTCGGAAAACAGCGAGCCCCAGCTCACGCGCTGCTTGCCGTCAGGATGCGTGGTCACGGCAGTCGCGCCGGCATGAACTTGTTTGAGCGGCTTCAGGCGCCATTCCGCGCCATGAAAGATCTTCTGCCGTTCATTCTCGCGATTGATCGGCTGGCCGGAGAGCAGGGTGAGATCGAAGTTCGCCTGGCGATAGGCAACCGTGAGGCCATCGAGGCGGGTGTCGTAGCGCAATTGCCGGTTTTCGAAGAAGCGCAGCGTCAAGCCGCGGCCGAGCAAGGCATAGTTGTGGCCGGCGCGCACGTTGAGCGTGCCGCTGTCATACTCCAGAAAGCGTTGGGCGAATTCAGCCTTGCGAATGGATTGATCGGGCGCATAGATCTGCGGTGCGTTGTGCATCTCCAGCCGCAGGCCGAGACGAAACTGGCGATAGCGCAAGTTGCCTTCCGTCCAATTCTCAAAGAAATCGCGGCGAGCCGGTGATTGCAGCTTGACGTCGGCGCTGGCATTGTGCGCATATTCAAGCTGGTTGTTGCCGGAAACTTGAACCTGCGCCCGCACCGCAGCAATGGGCAGGAGGGAGATTAGAATCAGGCAGGTGGTGGTCAAGTGCACGGTTCACTCCGGTGGCAGCAGCCGGACAATCTGCTCCGCCAGTTTTTTTTCATCACCTTTGCGATAGCCGGTGTGTGTGTAGACAATTTCGCCGGTCTTGTCCAGCAACACCGACAGCGGCGGATTCGAGCCTTGATAGAGCTTGAACACCTTGTTGTCGGTGTCCAGCAGGAAGTGAAATGGGTAGCGATGGGTATTGACAAAACTCTTCACTTTGCCGACGGTCTTGGGATCGTCAATCGCAATGGCGAGTATCGTCAAGCCGCGCTGGGCGTATTGCTCGTGAATCTCTTTCAGCTTTCTCATCTCGGCGTGGCAGGGCACACACCAGGTCGCCCAGAAATTGATCAAGATCGGGCCTTTGCCGAGATGCTCGGAGAGCTTGTAGTTGCCGCCGGCGAGATCCGGCAAAACAAAATCAGGGCCGCGTTCGGGCCGCGCAAAGCCGAGCAGCGCCAGGCTGAACACCATCACGATTCGTGCGGGCTTCATGGAAAACCTCATGTCCGAATTTGTTCGTGGTTCAATCACTCGCGGACCAATGCGCCTGCAACACCTCGCCGGTCACGCTGTTTTGCACAAAGGCCACCACCTGCAACTCACCGGTCCAATCCGCCCTGCGCGCAAACTCGAAGTCAAAGACGGCGCTCCCGCCCGGCGCCAGGGCGATGGCTCTGCCCTCGGCGCTGGGATAAAGCGCGCGCATGACATCGAAGAAACGCTTCTGGCCGTTGGAGCCGGGCGCCACGGGATAGACAATCTCACGCTCGATCAAAGCGAGCTGCAGAACCGCGTCTTGACCCGCCCAATCCGTGAGCGCTTCGACGCGCACTTTGCCGGTAATGGCGCGCGCGGATTGCATCACCTCCGCGAATTCCTCAAAATCCAAAACCACCGTGGCCTGCCGGCCGCTGCGACCGGCCAGCGCGCTGCGAAAGCGCGCTTCGAGATTGGCGGTGCCGGCCAGCCGCCGGAGGCCGTCGACCACCGCGAATGGCAAGGGCGGCCGGCCGTAGAAACCGTAGCGGCTGAGATTCTCCGTTTGCGCCGCCAGAAAAAACGGATCCTGCCGGCCGGGGAAATCGGGATGATAGGAGATCACGGCCGCTGAATCAACACCCCTTTCGACCAGCACGGCCTCGATGATGCGATCGGCCTCCGGGCAGGGCGCGCAATCGGTGTTGGAGAAATGCTCGACCAACGTCAATGCCGGCCGCAGCGCCAGGGCTGGCTGAAGCTCGGTGGTTTGATTGGTGCGAATGCGAAATGACTGGCGCACCGGTTCATATCCGCCTTTGTGCAGAGCCAGCTCATGATCGCCGCTGGCCAAACCGGCGATGGTCAAAGGCGTGCGGCCGAGCGGCAGGCGGTTGACTCGCACGAGCGCGCCCGCCGGCGTGGAATTCACCTGCACATTGCCAACGCTCGAACTCTGCCGCAGCTCGAATTCCACCAGCGCCTCGGCGCCGGCGCTGAGGGAAATCACCTGGGAATCCGGAATGACATTGTGCCCGGCGAGAAAGAGATGCACGACGTGCCGGCCCGGAGTCAAGTCAGCAATCAGTGCCGGCGCCTCTTTGCCGGTGTCGCGATAATCGACGAAAATGCGGCCGCGGCCGAGGCTCGTCTGCACCACCAGACCGCCGGCGCCGGGCTCGAACGAAACCAGATCGCCGTCTTTGGTGGTGCAGGAGAGCAAGCTGCAGCACAACAGCAACGCGAATCGAAGGGATTTATTCATGCGCGAATTCGGTTGAGGCTCAGGGCAGCGCGAACGGCTCAATGCAAAAGGATCATCTTGCGCGTGTCCTGAGCTGCGCCATGGCGCAGCCGGTAGAAATAAACGCCGCTGCGCACTTGTCGGCCCTGGTCATCGCGGCCGTCCCACGTCACTTCGTGGCGGCCGCTGCTTTGTTCTTGCTGGACCAGCGTGCGCACGGTTTGGCCCAGTTGATTGATCACCACCAGCGAGGATTGCTGCCGGGCACCGGCGGGCAAGGTGTAGACAATGCGCGTTTCCGGATTGAAAGGATTGGGATAATTCGCTGCCAACTCGAAGCGGTAGACTCGGCCGGGTTCATCCGGCGCAGCGAGGCCGGTGGGAAGCGCCAGCCAGTTGTTGATTTTGCCGAGCAGCAGGTTTTTGTCTTCCACGCCGTCGATGGTCTCGAAGCCGAAGGTGGTGAAAACGACGCGGCCATTGCCGTGCGTGCCGTAGTGCACCGCGCGAATCCCGGAGACGGCGTCGGGCGTTTGGAAGAAGCTGAAAATCGCGTTGCTGTAAAGCCCCGCCGGCGCGATTTGATTGGCGAATCTGCCCTCTGCCGGATTGACCGTGCTCGCGCCCGTGCCACCGGTGATGAAGAGCAGCGGCAAGCTCTCCGAAATCGGATCACCGGCAATGCCTTCCACCACCGCCGGCGTGTCGTTCCGTTTCACGAAGGAAGCATGCAAATACTTGGTGAGGAATTCCAGGCTGCTCGCCGAGTAGTACGGGCTTGTTGGGTCGCCGAGTTGATAGGCGAGATCAAGGCCGTTCAAATACAAGCGGCCGCCGTGATCGAGATAAGCCTTGATCAGCTCCTGTTCCGCCGGCGTCAGCCCGGGCCGCGAGAGTGCCGTCATCCACAGAATGCTTTTGAAGCTGTAGAGATCATCTCCGGCTGCAGGCAGCGAGCGGCTGGAGATGGCGCCGTAGTTCTGGCCGGATTGGTCGAGCGCAGGCAGCACGAAGGATTCGTATCCATTCTCCTCATCATCCACCAGCAACAGATCCAGGCCGTAGGTGGTGAGGCGGAATTCCAACTGCTCCGAAGTCACATTCGAAGAGGAGAATCGCAGCCGCGCGAGGCCTGTGCCGTTGATAGAATTGGCGTTGACGTTCACCGTCAGCGTGGCGGTTTCTTCCGATTGCAGCGTCAAAGCCTCGGACTGCCCGGGCGTGAAGGTGCCGTTTTTGGTAGTGAATGATGCCGACCAGCCCGCTGCGCCGGCGAATTCGAGATTGAGGCTATAGGTGTCGGCGAGCAGGCCGCTGTTGGTCAAAAGCGCCGAGAAACTCGCCGGCTCGGTGCTGCGGCCCAGCGCCTCTCTGGTCGTGGCGGTGAATTTGGCCTCGTAATCCGAGAGCAGCGGCCAGCGTTGCGCTTGCTGAATCTCGCTGTTGGCCGCGAGCGATGAGCCAACTTTGTAGACCTTCACCACCACGCTGCAATTTTCCGGCACGATGGCCGGCGCAGCGGCGGAAACGGTGTACTCGAAGGTTTGGGAAATCGTCTGATTCTGATTCCACGCACCGTTGACGATTTGCTGGCCGAGCGCGCCGTTCATCATCGCGCGCACGGTCCACTCGTGCACGTAATTCGGCAGGGTGGTGCGGCCCGGCGTGCAGGTGGTGTTGGAAGTTTGGGCGTAAACCTGGCCGTCTTCGACCAGAATCGCGTTCCAGCGGTATTCGCCGTTCAAATTCTGCAGCGCGGTGAAATCGACGCTGGCGGTGAATTTGCGCGTGGCGCGATCGTATTTTCTTTTCATCACCATGCTCACGGTCGCAGGCAATGTGGCGCGGTTGCTGATTTGCTGTGGCCAGAGATTGCGGCTGATGATGCCGGTAGCGCGATCAACGATGCCGGTGGGATAGGCGCTGAAGCCGAGGGAGTTGATGATCGAGCTGCCGGCGAAGTTGGCAAAGGGATCGCCGGCGCCGGTGGGGCCGTGATAGGCCAGCACAATGGTGTTGGGATTGCTGGCCAGGATGCTGTGCACGACGTCATCGCCACACGGACACCACTGGCACCAGGTGCCCGTGCAAAACTCGAGCACCGGGTTGCGCTGCGTCTGACTCAGTGACAAAGATGGAATCGCAAGATTGAGCGCCAGGGCCAAAACGAGCGTCGCGGCGGCGACGGAGATACGAAGCCAGTTGATGCGCTTCATGGTTGCCCTCCAAAAGTGGATGATTCCAGCAGCAGCCTGAATTATCAGGCCATGAAAGTTTATTGGAGCAACAGCATTGCTCGCGTTTGTCTGTATGCGCCCACACGCAATTGGTAGAAGTAGAGTCCGCGCGGCGCGGGTCTGCCGGCGTGATCGCGTCCATGCCAGGTGACTTCACGGCGGCCCGGCGTCACCAGCCCGTGCCACACCCGCGCCACTTCCCGGCCGAGCAGGTTGTAAACCAGCAATTCCACCGGCACCGGCCGGCCGCCACCGATTTCAAAGGGAATCGTGGTTGCAGCGCTGAAGGGGTTGGGAAAATTCGCCAGCAGTTTGAAGTCCGCGGGTCCGCCTCGCGGCATCTCTGCCACGGCGGCAGGCTGCGTGCTGGCCGTAAAGGTCAACTCGGAGAATTCGGCGGCGTTGTTGATGTTCTCAACCCGAATCGGCACTGCGGCAATGGCGGTTTGGGTGGGATCGGTGGTGAAGTTCAAATGAAAATCCGAGGTCTCACCCGGGGCCAGCGCAGGAATCCCGAGCGCGGTATCGGGAATGGTGTAGAAGTTCAGGAACGGCGGGAAACACAAATCTCCGCTGCACAGCGAAGTGCTCCAGCCCGCGGGCAGGTCGTTTTGCATGCGGATGACGCGAATCTGCAACTCCTGCGCGCTGAGGTTCTTAATGCGGCCGTCGAGAATGATCAACTCCCCGGGATTGCCGCGGCGGGCCAAAGTGTCAGCCGTGAAAGAAAAGCTTTGCGGCAGCGCGGCGGCCGGCAACAGCGCCAGCGCCGCCGCGCACAGGCAGATCTTCTTCATGAACGCCTCCTCACAGCAGGGATCAGCGCGCGGTGGGCAACCGCGAGCATGATCGGCCTCACGGTGTGGTTTTGCCTTCCACGCGATAATTGAACTCGAAGGACAGGCTGTTGCTCCAGTCCTCATCGAGAATGGTTTTGTAGCGGGTGCCGTCGCTGGGGCCCACCGGCTTGCCGTAGGAATAGAACCAATTCACCACCGGCGTGCCGCTGAAGCCCAACGCAATCCAATAGCGGCCGGGCGCCAGCTTCACGTTCTTTTGAGTGAAATCGAAAGGTTGCCAATAGTAACCCGGACGGTTGGAAAGATCCGTCATCGCCAGCAGCGGGCTGGTGGCAATGTTTTCGCCGGGTTTGGAATCTTGATCCTGCAAAATCTCCATCCACAAGAATCCTTCCCCGCCGAACTTTTGCAGCGCCAATGCGATCTTTTCCACGCTCACCGGCTGATCGAGTACGAACATCTGGGCATATTGCGCCGAGCGCGTGACATATTCCGCGGTTTCCACCAGAAAGTTTTTGCGCAGCTCCTGCGCGCCGCCGGCGCCGGTTGCCACTTCGCGCGTGAAAGCGAAATTCACGCCCTCGGGAAATTCGAGATTGCCGAACACAAACGGCTTGGTGTAGGCCGCTTTGCCGGGTTCGGCGGGAACCGGTTTCGGCGGCGGGGGCGGAGGCGTTGCGGCTGCGACATAGGGCACAAACGTCGCTTTGACGTCCGGCGAAAGCAGCAAGTTCTTGGGGCCGTAGGCCTGGCGCTTGGCCGTGATCATGGTTTTGTCTTCGGGGAAATCGGCGTTAATGGTCTCTTCGAATTCCGGTTGCGCCTTGGTGCCGCGCGCCACGGTCCAGCGCACCAAACCATCCTGCGTGGTTTCTTCATTGTCGAGGCCGACTTCGATGCGCACGTAGCGGTTGCTGGTGAAGAGCTGGCTTTGTTGCGGATCGAACGGCACCCAGCCGAGATCGGGAAAATAGACATCGATCCAGGAATGACGGCCCTGCGCCATGCCCAGCGTCAGGCGGCCCTCGCCGGTGGTGGCATCGTAGGAACGATTGAGGGTGACGCCGTTGACGATGCGCACCGGAATGCCGACCGCGCGCAGCAACGCGGCAGAAAGATGGGAATAGTTCTGGCAATTGCCCTTGCCGGTGTTGAACGAGTAGATCGCATCATAACTGGGAGGCGTCAAGACATAATCGACATGATCGACGACCCAGGAGAGAATGCGTTGAACCGCATCGAATTCGGTGGTCACCCCGCGCGTCAGCTCTTTGGCTTTTGCTGCAATCAAGGGATTGTCCGCCGCCACTTGCTTGGTCGCAGCCAGATAAGCGGCTTCCGGGCCGGTGAGCGCGGTGAGCGGAAAGGGCGCAGTGGTGTTGATCGTGGCCAGCTTCACCCAATTCGAGGCGGTCAGGGAAACCGAGGCCACGATCGTTGCCGAGGGTTGCCGCCAGGTGGCGGTCACCACTTTGTTGCCGCGGGCGTCGAGCTTCTCTTCTCGGTCGCTGGGCGGCGGATTGAACTGCAGGTTGAGATTCGAAATTTCCTGGTTGTAAGTCGGCGAGGTGAAGGAGGCGGGAATCACCGTGCTGACGATGAGCAAATTGATGCCCGGCGCAGGCACCAGCCGCTGCGAGAGCGTATAGTTGATGCGAGAAACCTGGCTGCCATTGAGGGTATAGTTTTCTTTGCCGGCCAGTGAGGTGGTGACTGCCAGCGAAAGCAGAGTTACAAAAGCTTTTCCGCGGCGCATAAGACTGTTCTCCTGAAGTATCGAAAAAGTTGATCCAGTTAGAGTCGTTCCCAAGTTTCTCGATCAATGCCGGCCTGCCGTAGAATTCGGGCAAGCAGATCGCGGCTGATATCGCTCTGATGTGGATTGGGTATCGCCAGCTTCAGTTCTCCTTTGATCATGTATTGATGCTTGCCGCCGGCATATGGGCCTTCAAAACCCAAATCCCTGAGATGGCGAATCAAATCGATTCTCTTGATGGGGCCAAAGCCTGGCATTACGCCATTTCCCGTTCAACCGAAAGCTGGATGCCTTCAACCTCGGGGAACTGATGTCCCATGCGCAAACCCAGCACGATCCAACCTTCGAGAACTTCCTGCAATTGCTCGCGGCATTCTTCCAGGGTTTTGGCGCTGGCATATACGCCTTGAAAACCGGGAATTTCGCCATAGAACATGCCCTCCGGCAAAATCTCATAAGTCGCACGGCGCAAAGCAGCATGAATGTAATTCGTCAGCATGATGGCTCCAGAAATTCACAAGCATTCAGACTTTGGATGATTGCCGGCGCAGTTTCGGCCCTTGCGGCGTGTCTTCAATCTCCCAGCCCGCTGCCTTGATTTGGTCGCGCAAGGCATCGGAATCCTTCCAGCGTTTTTCGCTGCGCGCGAGCCGTCGCTGCTCCACGAGCATCATGATTTCGTTTGACACGGTTTCTTGCTTCGGCTGCCAGTCTGCCAGGCGCAGCCCCAGCACGCGATCGAATTCAAACAGCGTCGCCTTCTTGGCAGCAGAGGGCACCTCGCTCTTCACCAGTTCCCAGGTGACCGCAAGCGCACGCGGCATGTTCAAATCGTCATTGATCTGCTCGAGAAATCTGCGGCGATAGTTTTCATCGATGACGCCGGACGCCTCCCACTCATGCATCGTGGTGCGCAAGCGCTGCAGGGCCGTGGCCGCGCCTTCCAGGCTCTCCCAGGTGAAATTCAGTTTGGTGCGGTAGTGTGCGCCCAGGCACAACATGCGATACGCCAGCGGATCGATGCCGCGGTCGATCAGCGTCTGCACCCGCAGAAATTCGCCGGTGGATTTTGCCATCTTGGCGTCCTCGAGCTGCAGGAAGTAGCCGTGCATCCAGAAGTTGGCGAGACGCGTGCCGTGGCAGGCTTCGGTTTGCGCGATCTCGTTGGTGTGATGCACCGGAATATGATCTTCGCCGCCGCAGTGAATGTCGAAAAACGGGCCGAGGTATTTTTCCGACATCGCCGAGCACTCGATGTGCCAGCCCGGAAAGCCAATGCCCCAGGGGCTGTCCCATTCCATCTGGCGCTGCTGACCCGCCGGACTAAATTTCCACAAGGCAAAATCGGTGGGATTGCGTTTTTCGCCGACTTCGACGCGGCTGCCGGCCTGCAGGCCTGCGATGTCCAACCGCGCGAGATAGCCGTAGTCCGGCAGTTTCGAGGTGTCGAAATAGATGCCGTCCGAAGTGCGATAGGTGAAGCCCTTGGCTTCGATGCAGCGGATGGTATCGATTTGTTCGCGAATGTGATCGGTGGCGCGGCACCAAATCGTGGGCGGCAGAATATTGAGATGCTGCAAATCTTCCTGGAAAACGCGCGTGTATTCTTCCGCGATTTGCCAGGCGGATTTGCCGGTGCGGCGCGCGCCTTTTTCCATTTTATCTTCGCCGGTGTCGGCATCGGAGACGAGATGGCCGACGTCGGTGATGTTCATCACGTGTTTGACCGCATAGCCGTTGCATTCGAGTACGCGGCGCAGAATGTCCTCGAAAAGGTAGGTGCGCAGGTTGCCGAGGTGGGCAAAGTCATAAACCGTCGGGCCGCAGGTGTACAAGCCGACTTGATTCGCATTGAGCGGCTTGAACTCACGAACTTCGCGGGTATAGGTGTCGAAGAGGCGCAGGGTCATATGAAAGTGATTTCTCTAAAATTCAGAAGTTTCGGCAATTGGGCTGCCACGATTGCGTTCATTATCCCGGGGGAAATGCTGCCCGGTTTCTGAACGAAGCGCTGCTTGTCAACACCCCGCAGTGGCAGGACATCGACAGCACAGGTATTTGTCAACCCGTTTTCATTGTCCGGCGTAACTTTGATCTGCCAAAGATCTTGGTCAAAATGATCCTTCTCTTGTTTGCACGTGTGAATGAGTGTTTGTTTCCGTTTTGGGTCGCGAGAATTTTCAAAACCCATACTTGGCGCGGCGCAGCTCGAAGGCGCGTTGTCCGCCCTCCAGCACTTGCTCGACCAGCAGTTTCACCGATTCACGATCGATCGCGCCGACATTGCCCTCGCGAATGACCGCGGTGTTGGATTTGCCCTCGCCGCCCGTTTCCAATGCGATGATCAGCTCGGCGTCGCCCAGCACCGGAATGTTGGCGTTGTGCGTCGCAAACAAGAACTGGCGCCGCCGTTTCTCCTGCCGCAAGGTCGGAATGATGGTGTCGGCGATGAAGCGATTGTCCAGATCATCCTCGGGTTGATCGATGACCAGCGGCGTGCGGCTTTCGGGAAACAGCAGCAACAAAATCGCGGTGGCTTTCTGGCCGGTGGAAAGATCCGGCAAGCGGCGCCAGCGCGGCGCTTCGTCCGGCAGCGCCACGTTCAGCTCGATGGTGAGGCGATCGGGCAGATCCAGCTCTTCGAGTTCCAGCAAAGTCCCGGCTTCGAGATTGGCCAGAGTCTCGGCTTGGCGGTCGGTCAATTGGTAGCGGGCCTGCACCGCCGCTTTGCCGGCGCGCAAATGCTGCATGAAATCCGTCTGTGAAAAGCCGGGCGTCGCGGCCAGGCGCTCGTAGAAATCTTCCTGAAAGCGCTTGCGCAAGCTGCGCAACTTGCCGAACAGCAGTTCGCAATCCGCCTCGCGTTCGAGCGTGACCCGCAGCCGGCCTTGCAGCAGCCGGTTCACCCGCGCGACCGCCTTCTGATCGAGGCCAAACAGTTTTTTGCGATCAGCTTGCCGGCGCTGCAGCAGCTTGTGCCGCTTCTTTTCGAGTTGCCGGCATTTTTGCTGCAACTGTCCGTGCTTGAGGCGCAGCGGCTCCAGGCGCTCGATTTCCTGGCGCAGCCGCAAGAAAGCGGCGCCGTCGATTTCTTCCTTCTGCAGATCCATCAGCGTGCGTTCGTAATCCTTCTGGCGCGCCTGCCGGCGGTTCTGCCATTTTTCCATGATCACCAGCAGCTCGCTTTGCGTGCGGCCGAGGGCTGCCGCCAGGTCGGCCAGACGCGCGCCGAGTTCCTTTTCCAAATCCTCCAGTGCGGTTCGTGCTTCCTCGATGAGATCGCCATTGGGCAGCGCCGGCCCGGCCGGCAGCGAGAACGGCTCCACTTCCAGGCGCTTGCGGGCCTGCTCGATGACGCGCTGCAATGATTGCAGATGTTCGCGGCCGCTGTGTAGCATTTGCTCTTCGCGGGCCAACAGTGCCTGCTCGCGCAGCTTGGCAGCGATGCCTTTGTTTTCGAACAATCGCAGCTTTTCCTCCAGCGCCGGCAATTGGCTGAGTTTTTCCTCGAGGTCGCGCAATTCGGCCAGGGCCGCCAGCGAATGTTCGCGGTTGGCCTCCAGAAGCTGGTTGCATTCGCGCCGGCCGGCCTCCAGCGCACCCGCGTTTTCCGCGCGGTAACGGCTGAGCAGATGTGCCTGCTTGGCGGTGTCGCGGGCAATCTCGGCGATTTCGTGCTGGCCGAAAATCTCAACGCTGGGCACGATGTCGAAGACTTGCAAGCGGCGGCGCTGGCCGGTTTCATCATAAATCGCCGGCTCGCCGGGATAAAGCCGCTCGATCAGGTAGTAACTCGGCGAGGGTTGATTGGTGCGCACCAGCAGTGAAATCTTCGTGCCGCTTTTGACGACTTCCGCCAGAATGCTCTCGTGCGTCTTGCGCGCCAACTCGCCGAGCGGCGGTTGGTCCAACACGTAACGCAGGCTTTCGATCACCGTGGATTTGCCGGTGCCGCGGCCCCCGATCAGACAATTCAGATTCTCATTGAAGTGAATGGCGCAGCCGTGCAGAAAACTCGCCTCGCCCTCCCAGGTCATGGCCACCAACTCGACATGGGCGCTGCGGCGTGCCGGCCGCGCCGGCTCATGCGCTCTTTCGGTGAGCAGGTCGAGGCGCGATTCCGGATCGAGAAAAGCCTGCCACAGGGCCTCGATGCCGGGCGTCGACATCTTAATGATGGTGCTGCACGCCGGATTTTCGATGTCTTTAAGATTGTACACATCCAGGCAATTCACCAGGGCGAGCGGCCGTTCCCGGCGGTAATGATTCAACTCGCCGCTCACGATCTTGCGCTCGAAGGCGCGCAGGTCGGCGCGCGCGCCGGAAATCTGTCCGGCAAGCAGATTGGGATCGGTGAAATATTGCACGCGGGTGGTTTTGGCGCATTCGAACAACAGCCCGTTTTCGCGATCAATATGCGCCGCGATGCAAATGCCGCGGCGGTCTTTTTGGATAATCTCGAGAATCTGCGGGAAGGATTTGGGGGATTGCTTCGGCGCCAGGCCGCGGCCGGTCACCCAGCGGCCCTTGGGAGGCAGGCCCAGCTCGGTCAACACATGATCCAGTTCCTCGACCGGCGCGTTGAGATCGAACAAGCAGAGCACATGCAGCCCTTCCGTGCTTGCCACTTCAAAGCCGGGAAAGACCAGAATGCCTTCCTGCCTCAGCTCGCGGCGCACGATTTCCACATACTCCACGCTGTTGTGATCGCACAGGCCGATCGCATCGATGCCGGCTTTCTTGCAGCGCTGGGCGAGCGTCAGCGCAAAATCCCGCTGGTAAGGCTCGGTGTCCTTGCGGTATTTGGAATCGAACCCCTTGAAGCGGTCTTGCATCGGGGTATTCACTTGCAGCGCGCAGCGAAAATCCCGTGCGCCGTGCGATTGCTCGAGCGCATGCGCCACGGCCTCGGGCCAATGATGTGCCCACGGCACAGCGAAGCGCGTGCCGTTGCGCTCGCGCGGACGCGTCAGGATAACCGTTGAAGCTGAGGCATGTTCGCTCATGAGATTCCTGCTGCCTGCCCGCCGGCGGTGTGCGGGCGTCGTTCTCTCCAATGCGAGAAAACGTGGATGCGAAGGGCAACGCCCTGGAGAGTTTGCAATTCTGAGATGACGCCAAGCCTTGAGCGCCGCTTGCTGGAAATCCGCGTTCTGTCAGCTTACGAACGCCGGGGTTATGAATGTGACGATGCCAGGGTCAGTCAAGGCCGCAGAAAGTAAACTTTTTTCCGAGGCGATGCAAGGTGAAATTGCTGTGCGCCACCGGCAGGTTCAATCAGCTCGGGAGGCAATGGGGATTTGCCGCTGTTCTGTTGCCATATCGACGATTGGAACTTTGGCAACCAGATCACCCAGCCCCAACGCCCGCAGAAAATAGGGCGGCAGGCTGCGAAAACGCAGGCGCACGTCGAGATTGATCGCGCCGCGGAGACCGGCGGGAATGGCGATGCGATAGCCGGCAGTGCGCGTGGCGAGGAAGGGAATCATGTTGTTCTCCACGGTCTTGGCTTCGAAGAAGAACAGCACCTCGCGGCCGTCGATCCCGCGCAGCGTTTGGCGGAACACGGTAAGATCAACATCGGTATTACGGTCAAGCTCGCTGTGCTGATCCCGCAAATCGCCGTTGGCATCCAGCGCGCCGCTTTGGTACAAGAGATTGCCGTTTTGATCGGCCGCGCTGATCGCAATCCACATCTGCCGTTCTGCGGCCACGCCGGAGGGCAGGGAATGGCCGGTCCTGTTGTTGAAGATGCTCACCTGCACTTGCAAAGTGTCACCGGCGCGAATCGTGGCAGGATGCGTCACCCGCATGCTGGCGGCATTCTGCAGCAGTTTCTCGCTCTCCCGGCGCTGCAAATCTGCCCCGGGAAAATCCACCAGCGGCACATCCACGCCGACGAAAGTGTGGCGATGCACTTGCTCACGCAGGGGACCGTCAACCGCAGCCTGGCCGGCGTACACCGACATGTGGCAGTCCTGGCAATCGAACGACATGCCGGCGAGCGCGGCTGCATTCCATTCGCTGAACGTTTCCTCGACCGTGGTGCCGAGAGTGTTGATCACTTCGTGGCAGCCGCCGCAAAATTGCGAGCGGTCGAACAGCGGGTTGAATTGCGATTCATGAAACGAGTTGGTCGCCGGATCCGCCAGGCTGCCGTATTTGATCTTGCCGGGCTTGAGCTCGATCTCGGCATTGAAAGGCTGATTGATTTTGGTGATGGAATGGCAAACATCACAGCTCACGCCCTGCCGGGAGATGGGCGAAAGGTTTTGGGGATCGAAGAAAGGCGGCGTTTCGCCCGTCAGGCTCGCCACCGGACTGTGGCATTTGGTGCAGAATTGATCGAGCTTGCCGCCGGTTTTCTGCTGGCCCACGGCATTCATCGCGAAAAACACCGGATCCGTGAACGCATAGGCGTGCATGGAACTGCGCCATTCCGCATAGTGATTGGGGTGGCATCCCTGGCAGGTTTCCGCCGAGGCGAAATCCGCAACTTTGAATTTGGGCGAATCACCGGCCGGCGGCTGCACGGGATCCGGATTGCTGCAGGCGGTCAGGAGCAGGAGAGAGGCAAGCACAAGCAAAGCGTTCTTCATGGCGTCTCAGAGTCAGGCGTCGCGGTTTCGGTTTGCCCGGCAGCGGGCACGCAGCCGCGAAGCGGTTTCACGCCGCGCGTGGGCGCCGGTCAAGGTGGTTCGAATCTAGGCAGATTTTTCAAATAATCAAGCTTGCGGAGAATTGACTTTGCCTTCGCTGCAGCCTATATTGCGCAGGCCATGCGACATGTCATAAAATTTCGACAGGCGCGGGCCAGCCACGGCTGCAACAGAAACCGCCGGCAGTTGGAATTTATTCGGGCGGTTTGCCGTTTGAACCAGAGACATTCATCTGCCCGGTGCGGCCGGGCAAGCCGCAACCCTGCGGTTGGTTCAAACTCGCCGCCGTCCGTTGGTTCGGCGGGATTCTCAGGCAAAACGCATTCATGAGGTGCAAAGCAATCATGCTGAATTCGCGATTCATCATTTTGACTGCCGCCGTGTTGCTCACGGCCTGCATGGCCAAAGGGGAGAAACCCGAGATGACCAACCACCTCGCAGTTGCCGACAGCAGCCGCACCATCAAGCCGCTGAAAAAGACCCGCGAGCAATGGCGCCGCCTGCTGCCGCCGGAAGCGTATGGTGTGCTGTTCGAGGAAAACACGGAATATCCCTTTACCAGCCCGCTCAACCGGGAAAAACGCAAAGGCACTTTCATCTGTGCGGCGTGTTACCTGCCATTGTTTTCTTCCGAGGCCAAATTCGAAAGCGGCACGGGCTGGCCGAGTTTCTTCAAGCCGATTGATCCTGCGCATATCGGCTCCAAAACCGATCACAAGCTGATGCTGCCGCGCACGGAGTATCACTGTGCGCGTTGCGGCGGGCATCAAGGCCATGTGTTTGATGATGGTCCGCCGCCCACCGGCCAGCGCTGGTGCAACAATGGCGTTGCGCTGAAATTCATTCCCGAAGGTGAGCCGCTGCCGGCGCTGCGCGACTAGCCGGCGCCGTTTCCCAAATCACTTACAGTCGCAGCGCTCCAGCAACGGCTTGACCGTTGCAGCGGCGGCCGCGTTGCTACTCTCGTCCGCGACCCGCGGCGCGCTGTCGCCGCTTGCGACTTCAACCCTGGACCATAATCTCGCGAGTCGATAAAATGAGAACACTCTTTGCAGCAGCCGCACTGATGCTTTTCTCCTGCCAATCTTCCGGACAGGACAGTCACGAGGCTGCGCCGGCACCGGCGAGCGCAGTGCCGGCACAACATCTCGCCCGGGCAACATTTGCCGGTGGGTGCTTTTGGTGCATGGAAGCGCCGTTCGATGAAGTGGCGGGCGTGGTTTCCACAACCTCGGGCTATGCCGGCGGCAACAAAATCAATCCGACCTATGAAGAAGTCTCTGCCGGCGGAACCGGTCACGCCGAGGCGGTGCAGGTGGCGTATGATTCTACCCGCATCAGTTATGCCCAACTGCTCGCGGTGTTTTGGCGCAATATCGATCCGCTCACACCCAACCGCCAGTTTTGCGACAGCGGCACGCAATACCGCTCCGCGATTTTTTATCACAATGAGGAGCAGCGCCGCCTGGCAGAGGCCTCGAAACAGCGCCTGGCAGGCCGCTTTTCGCAGCCGATCGTCACGGAGGTTGTCCCGCTCCAGACTTTCTATCCCGCCGAGGAGTATCATCAAGATTTCTACAAGAAGAACCCGCTGCGCTACAAAGCTTATCGCAGCGGCTGCGGGCGCGACCGGCGTCTGCAGGAGCTGTGGGGCGGGCAGAAATAAGTGTGTCTCGAGCATGGTAAATGGGCAGCGCAGTCGCCGCTGAAATTCAATTGAGGGAGAGTGGCATGATCCTCGCTGGTGATGTTGGCGGCACCAAAGCACGTCTGGCATTGTACCGCATCGTGCACAACCAGCTTGTCCGCGAGAGTACCGCAACCTTTGCGGTGCGCGAGCACGGCAGCTTGGAGGAAGTGGCGGCGGCATTCGTGGCCCGCCAGCAAGCGCGCGTTGCGCAAGTCTGCATCGGCGTACCCGGGCCGGTGGTGCAGGGTAGATCCCGGGCGGTCAATCTGCCCTGGCTGCTCGATGAGCAAAGTCTCAAACAGGCGCTTCGCCTCGAGGGCGTGAAGCTGGTCAATGATCTCTTCGCAACAGCCGCGTCCATTCCTCTACTCGCAGCCGATGACTTGATCACGCTCCATCCGGGTGAGGCGCCGGGCCCGGAGGCGACCTACGCTGTGCTGGCACCGGGAACCGGCTTGGGGCAGGGATTCTACAGCAGCCTCGCCGGCGTGCTGCCTTCGGAAGGCGGCCATGCTGATTTTGCTCCCACCAATGAAATCGAAATCGAGCTGTTGCGCTTCTTGCGCACCCGGCTGCGGCGGGTGAGCTACGAGCGGGTGTTGTCAGGCCCGGGTTTGGTGAATATCTATGAATTTCTGCGGGAGACCGGTCGCGCGGCTGAGCCGCCGGAGTTGCGCGAACGTATGCAGCGCGACGATCCGGCAGCGGTGATCGCAACCGCCGGCCAAGCCAATGAATTCCCAATTTGCGCGCAAGCCCTTGACCTCTTCGCTGCCATCCTTGGCGCGCAGGCGGGGAACCTGGTGCTGCATCTGCTGGCAACCGGCGGTGTCTACTTGGGCGGCGGCGTGTCGATGAAAATCGCCAACAAGCTCAGGGACGGCACAGTGGTAAAGTCTTACCTCAACAAGGGTCGGCTGTCGGACTTGGTGAAGAAAACGCCACTGCACATCATCCGAGACGATCATGCCGCGCTGCTCGGTGCCGCATCATTGGCCCGCAACTTGTAGCGTGGCTCGCCCTGTCTGCGACGGCCGCAGGGGAGAAGCTTCTGTTTCGCAATGCCGCCGCAGCGACCTCTTCGAATTTTGTTCCGCACTCGCAGCAACTACAATCACACAAGGAAAACATGGCGTGGAATCCCTGGCGCGGCCTGGGGAATTTGCCGCGTGAAGTCTGGTGGCTTGCGTTGGTCACCTTCATCAATCGCGCCGGCATGATGGCCCTGCCGTTTCTTGTTCTGTACCTGACCAAGCATCGCGGCTACGCGCCCACCACCGCCGGCTTTGCGCTCACGCTTTACGGTTTCAGCGCGCTGCTCTCCGCGCCTTTTGCCGGCAGGCTCAGCGATCGCATCGGACCCTGGCGCCAGATGGAACTGTCCCTGTTGTTCTCCGGCGGTTTGCTGATCCTGTTTCCGTGGGTGCGGAACTTGGAGAGCACGCTTGGCCTCATCGTTCTGTGGGCGGTGGTCAGCGAAGCCTTTCGGCCGGCCAGCCTGGCTGCGATTGTCGATCTCGTGCAACCCGAGCAGCGCAAGGCCGCATATTCTCTCAACCGCCTGGCGATCAATCTGGGCATGAGCATCGGCCCGCTGGCCGGCGGTTTCATTCTTCTGGTTTCGTATCCGCTGCTCTTCTGGGTGGATGGCGCCACTTCGCTGGCCGCCGGATTGTTTCTGCTCTCCAAGCGCCACGTGCGAGCGCCGCACACGGCACCGGCAGCCTCTTCACCCTTGCGGCTGCAATCCTTGCGGGATACACGCTTGCGGTATTTTCTGTTGGCGATCGTGCCGGTGGTACTCGTCTTCTTTCAGCACAACGGCACACTGCCGCTTTTTCTCGTGCGCGATCTGCATCTGCCGGAATCGGCGTACGGCATGTTATTCACGGTGAATACGCTGCTCATTGTAGCCTTGGAAGTACCGCTCAACCTGGCGATGACCCATTGGCCGCATCGCCATGCGCTGGCACTGGGCGCTTTTCTCATCGCCGCCGGTTTTGGCGTGACGGGATTTGCCGGCGGTTTCGCGAGCGCAGCGGCTGCCGTTGCGGTCTGGACTTTCGGCGAGATGATCTTCTTGCCCGGCGCGGCGGCCTACATGGCGGAAATCGCGCCGGCCGCACAACGGGGTGAATACATGGGAATGTATCAAATGACCTTCAGCTTGGGCTTCACCTTGAGCGGCGCCTTGGGCACATTCATTTTCGAGCGACTTGGCGCCGGCAATCTGTGGACGATTATGTTTCTCGCGGGCAGCTTGTCGGCTTGCCTGCTCAGGCAAATCAAATCTCAACCAAGCCGGCCGCCTCATGCCTAGCGCAGTCTGCCAACCTGCCAGCGAACCAAGCTGGAAGAGACTCCGCCGGCGCGCTGGTTTTTCCAGAGCAATTCTCTCCGCCAGTATTCAGGTCAATGAAAACCGGAGCCCTTGGGCGGCAGTGGAGAAAATTCCAATCAAAACCACGATGGGCAAGACCACTATCGATTTCATCCTGCCAGGGATCCTGTGAAGATTGGGGCACCCGCCTTCGCCATTCGCCTCAAAAGCTCACCGCCGAGACGCAGAGACCGCCGAGAAGGACTCTCTTGATTCTAAAACTCTGCGCACTCCGCGGTTCCGCGGTGCAGGCGTTTGCTTTGTGGTCAAGAATCTTTCAGAATTTTGTTCTGACTTCGCGCGCCTTACGGCCTATTGAGGACAGGACTCTTGCTTTTTGCGCCTTCGTACCTTGGTGGTTCAAGCGCTTTGAGAATTTTACTCTATGTTAGAATAGGCAGCCTGCATAGGGACGCAAATTGCCGCAAACAAATTCGTAGTGAACAAAAGTCTGCACCGGCAGTTTTTTTTTCAGAGACTGCATCCCAACGCGGGAATCGCCCGTAAGAGTTGCGCTGCTTTTTGATGAATTCTTGGCCATCAACAAGCGTACAGCTTTCAGCCAGGAGCGGAGGCGGTGGTGAGGCACCGCCGGTTTATCTTTACATCCTTACTCATATTTCAGGAGGTTTTGATTTATGAAGCGATTTGGTGTGATGGTTGCGCTCTTGTCCGTGCTGGGCTTGACCATTCCTGCAAGTGCCCAGGTCCAGGTTGGTGTGATGGGCGGCCTGAACTTGGCCAAACTGAATGTGGATCCCGATATGGGTCTTGATATCTCCAACCGCACGGCATTTGGCGCGGGTGGTGTGCTGCAAGTGGGTCTGGCAGAGAATCTTTCGCTGCAATTGCAGCCCATGTATTTGCAGAAGGGCGCGAAAGGCGAAGGTGAGTTTTCCGATCCGGAATCCGGCCTGTCCGGCAAAGCTGAAACCACGGCCAAGGCCGCTTTCCTGGAAGTGCCGGCCATGCTGAAATTCAACCTCAGCTCCGGCAATACCAAACCCTACATCATGGCCGGCCCGATGATCGGCTTCCTGCTGAGCAACAAGCAAGAGATCAAAATCACCGGCAGCGGTTTCGAGGACTACAGTGAAGAAGTGGACATCAAGGATGAAACCAAGAGCATCGATTTTGGCCTCGGCTTTGGCGCCGGCGTCAGCTTTCCGGCGGGCAACAATTCGCTGTTCGTTGAAGGCCGCTACGCTCTCGGCTTGACCAACTTGAATGATGATCCCGAGGATTCTGAAACCTCGATCAAGACTCGCGGCATTCAGGTGATGGCGGGCGTGACCTTTCCGCTGGGCCAGTAAGCATTACCGCATTCCGCAATCAAACAAAGGCATGGCTCTCACCGCCATGCCTTTGCTATTGCCTGCCGCTGCAGCGACTGCAAGGCCAGGCCCCACCACCGCCCCGCACCGCGTGACAGAGATTTTTTCTTTTTGTTGGCTGTATGCCGTTGCGTTCCGATTCAATCCAATTGGAAGTATTTCATCTCAACGCAAGGAGGCAGTCATGCGCAAAAACCGTTTGCTCCTGCTGGCTGGTGTGTTGCTTCTCGCTGCCACGGCTTCGGCTCAGGACCAGGAACCGTCAAAAGCAGTCATGCCGATGACGCCCCCGGGGCCGCTGACCGACGACCTCATGCAGTGGATGGTGGGTGAATGGGAAGGCTGGAGCTCGACGCCAGTGGGCAAATCGCAAGACTGGCAAAAGATCGAATGGGCGCTCGACAACCAGTTTCTCCTGATTCATTTCACTGGCAAAACCACGGAGGTCAATCAGCAAGCCAGGCAGGCCATGGCCGAGGCCATGAAGCTGTCCAAAGCAGACATGGACAAAATGCAAAACATGGTCTACAAAGGCATGGGCACGATAACGTTGAACCGCATGACCGGCGAGGTGATCGCGTCCTGGTTCGACAACTTGCGCGGCGTTTATACTGCAACCGGCCGGCGGGAGGGCAACAAACTCATCACCATTTGGCCATCTCCCATGGGGCCGGAAACTCGAACCTTCGAGAAAATCAGCGACGACAAAATGGTGACGACATTCAAAGGCAAGGATTTCACCGGAAAGGACGCCGAGGCGCGCGGCGAATACACCCGCACAAAGAGCGCGTTGAAAAACTGAGGATCAATCCTTTATCCTCGCAACGCAGCCTGCCCGACTGCGGCCGAACCGGGTTGGAATAGGCTTCGCGGGCGCGTGAGTGGTCTGTTACCACGAAATGGAGAGCTGCCACCAATGTCATCCTGCCAGGATCCTGTGAAGATTTGAGCACGCTGCAATCGTTTTGTCTCAAATGATTTTGATACCAAGGCTTTCATAATTTTCTTCTGACTTTGAGCGTCTGATGGCACAAGAGGCCGGTTTACACCGGCCTTTTGTGTTTCTTCCCGCCACGCCTCTCTTGCCTTTTGCGAAAAGTCTGCTTTATTGCTGGGGTGCCGTTGACCGGTGAAAGGAGGAGAGGAGATGGATCTGCATGCCGCTTTGGTCGCGCTCCTGGAGCCTGGCCGCGTTTTGACTCGCCCGCTTGATTTGATTGCTTATGCCAGCGATGCCAGTTTCTACCGTCTCATCCCGCAAGCTGTGGTGCTGCCCAAATCCCTGCGTGAAATTCAAGCATTGTTTGTTTTTGCCCGCGCCAACCGCGTCCCCTTGACGTTTCGCACGGCCGGTACGAGCCTGTCGGGCCAAGCGGTCACCTCCGGCATTCTGGCGGAGGTGGCGCGCCATTGGAAGGGCATTCAAGTGGAAGCAGAAGGCCGGCGCGTGCGGGTGCAGCCCGGCGTCATCGGCAGCCACGTGAATGCGGTGCTCAGGCCCTATGGCCGGCGCCTGGGCCCGGATCCGGCTTCGATCGACGCCTGCATGATGGGCGGCATTCTCGCCAACAACGCCAGCGGCATGTGCTGCGGCGTGGTGGAGAATTCCTATCACACCCTGGCCGCCATCACCTTCGTGCTGCCCAACGGCGTGGTGGTGAATACCGCCGAGGCCGGTGCCGGCGAACGTCTGCGCCAGCAGGCGCCGGCGTTGCACCGCGGCATTCTCGAACTCAAACAACGCGCCACCGCGGAGGCCGGCTTGCGCAACCGCATTCGCGCCAAGTACGGCATGAAAAACACCACGGGCTATTCGCTCAACGCGCTGCTCGATTTCGATGATCCCGCCGACATTCTCGGCCATTTGATGATCGGCTCGGAAGGCACGCTGGGATTCATTGCCGAGGCCGTGCTGCACACTCTGCCCGCTTATCCCCTGCGCTACACCGGCTTGCTCTTTTTTGCCACGGTGCAGCATGCCGGCAGCGCCATTGTGCCGCTGCGTGACTCCGGCGCCCGCGCGCTTGAAATCATGGATCGCGCGGCCCTGCGTTCCGTGGAGCATCTGGCCGGCGCGCCCACCATTCTGAAATCCCTGCCGGAAAGCGCTGCCGGGCTGTTGGTCGAGTATCAATGCACCACACTGGAAGAACTGCAGCAGGCGCGGGAGGCGGCACAACGCGCGTGCCGCGCACTCGCGCTGCTTCATCCGCCGGAGTTCACCGAAGAGGCCGCCGCACAGGCCTTGTTGTGGAAACTGCGCAAAGGCCTGTTTCCCTCGATTGGCGCAATGCGCCGGCAGGGCACGACGGTGATCATCGAAGACGTGGCCTTCAAAGTGGAGCGGCTCGCGGAGGCCATCACCGATCTGCAAGCGCTGTTTCGTGATTACCATTACGACGAGGCGATCATCTTCGGTCATGCCAAAGACGGCAATCTGCATTTTGTGATCACGCCCTCGTTCAACACCGACGCGGAAATTGAACGCTACGAGCGTTTCATGGCCAGCCTGGTAAAGCTGGTGGTGGAGAAGTATGACGGCGCCCTGAAAGCAGAGCACGGCACCGGCCGGAATATTGCGCCCTTCGTCGAAGCGGAATGGGGAAGAACGGCCTTCGCGATCATGAAGGAACTGAAGCGGCTGGTGGATCCCGATGGCTTTCTTAATCCCGGCGTGATCATCAATGACGATCCCCAGGCGCATGTGCGCAACTTGAAGACGTTGCCGGTGGTGGAGGCGGAAGTGGACAAATGCATCGAGTGTGGCTTTTGCGAGCCGCAGTGTCCGAGCCGCCGCCTGACCTTGACCCCGCGGCAGCGCATCGTCGTGCGCCGTGAAATGGCGCGGCTGCGAGCGGCCCCCGGCCAAGCGGCCTGGCTGGATTCACTACTCGCCGACTATCCGTATGCCGGCCTCGATACTTGCGCCGTTGATGGTCTGTGCGCCACCGCCTGCCCGGTTGCGATCAATACCGGCGAGCTGGTCAAACGGCTGCGCGGCGAAAGTCATTCCCGCAAAGCCAGCCGCCGGGCGCTGCGCTTGGCGCGCAGCTTGGCCGGGGTGGAGAAGACGGCGCGCTTCGCCAGCCGCAGTGCTCACTTGGCTGCACGGTTGTTGGGCGCTGATTCTCTCCGGAAGATGACGGTGGTTGCCGAGCACGTTTTCAATACACGCCTGCCGAAATGGAATCGCGCCATGCCTTCGCCGCCGCGGCGCCTGCCCAAGACAGCACAGGTGGGGGCGCACGCGGTTTACTTCCCCGCGTGTCTCTCGCGCATCATGGGACGTTCGCAAGCCGCAGGTTTTTCTCTGCCTGAATTGCTGCCATTGCTGGCCGAACGCGCCGGCCTGCCGGTCTGGATTCCCCCCGATGCAACGGGGCATTGTTGCGGCATGCCGTTTGGCTCGAAGGGATACACCGAAGCCTTTCACGAAACGCTTCATCGAATCATCGCCAAATGCTGGGACTGGTCGGAGGCGGGCCGGCTGCCGATCGTGATCGATGCCAGTTCCTGCGCCTACACGCTGCGCGCGTGCGAGCATGACTTGGAAGGGGAAGATCTCTTGCACTGGCGCCAACTCACAATTCTCGACAGCGTGGAATTCGTGCACGATCGGCTGCTGGCCCGGCTGCAGCCTCGTCGCCTGCCCGAAGCCGTGGTGTTGCATCCCAACTGCGCGGCCCGCAAACTGGGCCTCACGGACAAGCTGCAAAACCTCGCGGCCGCCTGCGCCGAATCGGTCACCATTCCGGAGCATCTCGACTGTTGCGCCTTTGCCGGCGACCGTGGTTTGCTGCTCCCGGAGCTTACCCAATCCGCCACGGCGCTGGAGGCCGCGGAAGTCAAGGCGCGCAGCTATGACGGCTACTATTCCAGCAATCTCACTTGTGAAATGGGCATGACGCTCGCAACCAATCAACACTATCAGTCGATTCTTTCGCTCGTCGAACGCGCGACGCGGGCGGAAGGATGATCACAATGCGAGCGGCAAACCCGAGCGCGCAGACCGCATCGGCGCGGCGATGGCGCGGCGCAGTTGCGGAGACGACATGCTGAAGCTGGATTTGATCCAAACCCTGGCATTTGCCGGCTTGGCATTGTATGCCGGCCATTTCCTGCGGCGTCTCGTCCCGCTGCTGGCGCGCTACAACCTGCCGGCGCCGGTGCTCGGCGGTTTGCTGGTGGCCCTGCTCGTTACCCTCGGCCGGCGCTTCGAAGTGACCTTCTTTGCATTCGACACGACGCTGCAAAGCCCGCTGATGATTGCGTTCTTCACCGCCATTGGCTTCGGCGCCAGCATTTCCCTGCTCAAGCGCGGCGGACCGCAGGTGATGACCCTGTTTCTCTGCGCCAGCATTGGTGCGGTGGTACAAAACATTCTCGGCATGGCGCTGGCGCAGCCGCTGGGCGTTCATCCCTTGATTGGCGTGATCGGTGGGTCATTGACTCTCGCCGGCGGCCCGGCAACAGGATTGGCGTTTGCGCCCCTGTTCGAGCAGGCGGGCATTCCCGGCGCCGCCACGATTGCGATTGCCGCCGCCATGGCCGGCATCATCGCGGCCAGCGTGCTGGGCGGGCCGCTGGCCACTTCTCTGATCGAACGCTTCCAGCTCAAACCCAGTCGCCGGTCGCTGGAAAACGACGCTGCGTTGCAGCCGGAAGCACCGGCGCCTGCCCGGGCGGTGACAGCGCAAAACACGGAAGCCGCCGTTCTGCTCAAGAGTGTGACCATGCTGCTTTCGGTGATGTGGTTGGGCGCAGGGCTCAGCGCCGGCTTCAAGGCCATGGGCCTGACGCTGCCGGCTTACATCGGCGCGATGGTGGTGGCGGCGGTGGTGCGCAACCTGGATGATGTCACCGGCAAGTTCGGCCTGCCGCACCGCACGCTGGAGGCGTTGGGCACCGCCGCGCTGACGTTGTTCATCGTGCTCGCGCTGATGACGCTGAAACTGTGGGAACTCGCCGACCTGGCGCTGCCGCTGCTCGTGATCCTGGCGGCGCAGGTGGCAGTGATGGCGTTGGTTTGCCTGTGGCCGATGTTCCGCCTCATGGGGCGTGATTACGATGCTGCCGTGATGGTGAGCGGCTTCTGCGGCTTCATGCTCGGCACCACTGCCAATGCCATGGCCAACATGGAAACCCTGGTCGAGCGTTATGGCCCGGCTCCGCGCGCCTTCTTGGTGGTACCGATGATCGGCGCATTCTTCATCGATTTCAGCAATGCGTTGATCTTGACCACTTGTATCAATCTATTCAAATGAAGGCAAGTGGCAAGTTTCACGAGTTGAGCCGCCTGCTGCGAACGCTTTCATTCTCAACAATCTTCACCGACAAGTCAATGAGAGAGCCTCATGTCCAAACTGCACGAACTTGCCGAAGCTGGTCAATCCATTTGGTATGAAGGTTTCCGCCGCGCCTGCTTGACAGCCGGCGAGCTGGGCGCCTGGTTGCCTCGCGGCGTGCGCGGCCTGAACTCGAATCCAACCGTGCTGGCGCACACCCTCGCCGGCAGCGCTGATTACGATGCTGATCTGCAGCGCCTCCTCCCGGCGAAGGAGTCACTTGAAGAAATTCATGCCACACTGGTGCGGGAAGATGCCATGCGCGCAGCGGATTTGCTGCGTCCGGTTTATAACGCCACTGCGGGCGGCGATGGCTACGTCTGCCTCGATCTTGACCCGGCGTTGACGCACGATACCACCGCGATAATCGCCGCGGCCCAGCGCCTTTTCGGTTTGTTGAACCGGCCGAATGTGATGATCAAGATTCCCGCGACAGCGGCGGGGTTGCCGGCAATCATCGAGTTGATTGCCGCCGGCGTGAACCTCAACGTGACCTTGATTTTCAACCTGCAGACCTACGAGCAGGTGGCAGAGGCTTATCTGGCGGGACTCGAGCAGCGCCTTGGCCGGGGAGAACCACTCAATTCAGTGGCGGCAGTTGCGTCTTTTCATGTCGGTGAAATTGACGACGCACTCGCGCCGTTGCTGGCGGCCAAAGGGCAAAGCGCTCTGCTGAACCAGCTCGGCATTGCCTCAGCCCGGCTGGTCTATGCCAAATTCCAGGAGATCTCGCAAAGCCCACGCTGGCAGAAACTCGCCGCCGCCGGTGCCGCGGCGCAACGGCTGCTGTGGAGCAGCACCAGCATGAGCCATCCGCTGTTCCCTGATACTTTCTATGTTGAAAACCTGATCGCGCCGCAAACCGTCTGCAGCGTGACGCCCATGACATTGACCGCATTTCTCGAGCACGGCAAGCTCGCACCGACCCTGGCCTTTGATGCCGGCGAAGTAAGGGAGCAGCTCGCACAATTGCCCAGCCTGGGCATTGACCTGAACGTCATCGCCCAACAGCTTGTGCAAAACAGCCGGCAGGCATTCTCCGAAGCATACCGCAGGTTGCGCGAGTCTCTCGCGGACAAGCTGCAGCAATTGAGCAGCGGGCAGACGCGCCACCATTTCTTTTTGGGGAAATATGAAAGCGCGGTGGCGAGTGCGCTGAAGGATTTGCATGATCACACCGTTCTCACGCGCATTTGGCAGCACGATCACACCGTCTGGAAACCCGATCCCACTGAGATCACCAATCGCCTGGGCTGGCTGCACAGTCCGGAAGTGATGCACGCGGCCATTCCCGAAATCAGCGCGTTTGTGGACGAAGTGCGCGCCGAGGGCTTCTCGCACGCCCTGCTGCTCGGCATGGGCGGCTCGAGCCTCGCGCCGGAAGTCTTTCGTTTCACCTTGGGTGTGCGGCCGGGCTTTCTCGATCTCGCCGTGCTCGACAGCACTGATGCTGAGGCCGTCGCCGCGCACGCGCAGCGACTGAATCTCGCCAAGACGTTGTTCCTCGTTTCGACGAAATCCGGCGGAACGGTGGAGACGTTTTCGTTCTTCAAATACTTCTACAACCTCACGGCGCAACGAGTCGGCAGTGACAAAGTTGGCAGGCACTTCATCGCGATCACGGATCCCGGCAGCGGGCTGGTGGATACGGCCCGAAAGTACGCGTTCCGCAAAGTGTTTTTGAACGATCCGAATATTGGCGGCCGGTATTCCGCGCTTTCCTGCTTCGGTTTGGTGCCGGCCGCGCTGCTGGGCGTGGATTTGCGACTGCTGCTGGAGCGCGGCGCCATCATGGCGTGCAACAGCGAAGGCTGCAATTCTCCTCTGGAGGGAGACAATCTCTCTGCACAGCTCGGCGCTGTTTTAGGGGAAATGGCAGCAGCCGGCCGCGATAAGGTCACGCTGCTGGCCTCTCCGGCCATCCGGCATTTCGGCGCCTGGGCCGAGCAACTGATCGCGGAAAGTACGGGCAAGGAAGGCAAAGGCATTCTGCCGGTCGATGGGGAGGAGGCGGCTACGCCGGCAGCCTATGGCGACGATCGCGTCTTCGTGCATCTGCGGCTGCGCGATGACCGGACTCACGATTCCGCAATCGCGGCGCTGCAGCAAGCCGGGCATCCTGTGCTGCAATTCACCTGGCAGGATGAGTATGATCTCGGCGGCGAATTCTTTCGCTGGGAGATGGCCACGGCGGTGGCGAGCCGGCGGCTGAGCATCAATCCCTTCGATCAGCCGGACGTGGAATCTGCCAAAGTACTGGCGCGGCAGATGGTGGCTGCCTATCAACAGTCGGGCCACTTGCCCGAACCCGCACCAACGTTGCAGGCGGAGGGCATTGCGGTCTACGCGGATTTCGCCGCCGCGAGTCTGCGCGCGGCCTTGCAGCAATTTCTCGCGCCGGCGGAGAAGTCCGGCGCGACCGGCCCGCGAGCTTATGTGGCATTGCAGGCTTATCTGCCGCCCACCGCGGAAACTGAAGCAGCGTTGCAGCAGATGCGCAGCCGGATCATGCGGCGTTGGCGCTGCGCGACCACGGTCGGCTATGGCCCGCGCTTTCTGCATTCCACCGGCCAGCTCCACAAAGGTGACGCCGGCAACGGCCTCTTCATCCAATTCACTTCCGACCCCCGCCAGGAGGTGCCGATTCCTGATGAGGCTGGCAGCGCAGCGTCAGCCATGACCTTTGGCGTGCTCAAGCTGGCGCAGGCGCTCGGCGATCAGCAGGCATTGCGCAATGCCGGCCGGCACGTCATTCGTTTTCATCTGGGTACTGAAGTCGTGCAGCAGTTGCAGCGCCTGGCCGATCTGCTTGCCTGAACGCAGAGGTCCGGCAGCAGGTCAATATTCTTTGCATTGTGAGATGGATTCATGAATCGCATTTTGATTACCGGGGCCAGCGGCTTTCTGGGCGGGCATCTCTGTGGCCCAGCCGCCAAACGGCAGCAGGTTTACGGCGCCTACAGCCGCCATTCCGCGCTGCCGGCCGAAGCGACGCCGGTTTTGCTGGATTTGGCGGAAGGCGAGCGTATTCGGCCGGTGCTGCAAGCCGTTGATCCCGACACCATCATTCATGCCGCCGTGCTGCAAGTGGATGAATGTGAAGCCCAGCCCGAGCTGGCGCGTTTAATCAATGTCGAGGCCACGCGCGTGATAGCCCAGTGGTGCCGCGAGCAGGGGCGGCGCTTGGTGCACATCTCCTCTGATCTCGTGTTTGATGGCGCGGCGGGCTGGTACGAAGAGACCGACATTCCCAAGCCCATCAGTGTGTATGCCGAAACCAAACGCGAGGGTGAGTTGGCGGCGCTCGCCCACTGCCCGCACGCGGCGGTCGCGCGCCTGCCCTTGCTTTACGGCTTGCCGTCTGCCCGGGGCTATTGTTTCTTCGCCGGAATGCTCGAGCGTCTGCGCCGGGGCGAGCAGGTGACGGTGTTTCACGATCAATATCGCACGCCCGGACTGGTGGGAAATATGGCCGCGGCGATTCTGGAACTGTCGGAAACCGGGTTTTCCGGCATCATTCATTTGGGCGGGGCGCGGCGCTGCAGCCGGTTCGAATTCGCCCAGACACTTTGTCGAATGGCGGGTCTCTCTGCCTCTCTGCTGCGGCCGGTTTCGATGTTCGAGGTGCAATTGCCGGCGGCGCGGCCGCGTGATGTTTCTCTCAAAAACACGATTGCGCCAAGTGTGCTGCGGACGCCGCTGATCGGTTTTGAAGAGGGCCTGCGCACATTGGTCGGCCGCTGAACGACTACAGCACCGGTTGCCCGCCTGACAAAAAAAAGCCGGAAGTGCGATTGCACTCCCGGCTTTTCATTTATGTCAAAATGCTAGCGCGCTGCGGCTGCTCAGCTCACCGTGATGCCGATTTCGCGGCTCATCGCTTCCTTGCTCTTGGGGAGATGGACGGTGAGCACACCGTCTCTGTAATCCGCTTTGATGCTGTTGCGATCGATGCCTTCGCCCAGGCGGAAGCGGCGCTCGAAGCGGCCCTGGCGCGTTTCGCGCAGGCGGTAGGCTTTCTGTTCGTCTTCCGCTTGCACGCGCTTCTCGCCGGTCAGCGTCAACACGCCATTTTCAAGCGTGATCTTCAGCTCGTCTTTCTTCACGCCCGGCAATTCGGCGCGCAGGAGGAAGCCATCCTTGACCTCCAGTACATCGACTTCCGGCACAAAGGCGACCTGGGTGTCGTTGCCGTTGAACCAATCGCGGAGCAGAGTATTCTCCAACTCAGAGAACACGGTCGCAGCAGGATGCCATTTCACCAACATAGTCAACTCTCCTTCGGTTTTGGGTTATCAGTAAGGTTTTGTTTGTCATCGTTTGCCCCTTCCAAAAGCAATGCTTGTGCCACTCATATTTTCGGCCAGATTTGCAGACTTTACTCTGGTTAACCTGATTATCTGGCAGCGTGTGTCTTCGCTGCTGCCGAATTGGCTACATCTGCTCTGCTGCTGCTGTCAAGAACGTGAAATCTTGTCAGCACGACGTGACTCAAGAACGAAATTAAAACCAAATGAGCCGAATCGGCGGGGTGGAAGTCCGCACAGCTTTCAAAGCGAGGCAAAGGCCTGGCCTTTTCGCGTCGCATGCAGGCCGGACCTGCGCTCACCACGAAAATGGTGTCCGTCCGCGAGTGTAGCTCTGCTCACCAAGATGTTCCGGCATCGGCCTGGCTGTTGCATTTGCAGCGGTTATCAATTGGATGAGCAGGTTTGCAGTCCCCGCCCCTCGTGGGCGGCTGTTAAAGCCAACAAATTCGCGGTTGCCACAGTGCCCCACGAGAGGGCAAGACTACGATTCCTGCGCACGCATTTGAAAAACGCTATATGATCACAGAATTGCCACGACGCTGGAAGTTTTGGAGACCCTGGCTCAGCCGAGGTTGAAGTCGGAGCCGGCAGGTACAAATTAGGATTCCAAAATAAGCGTTGAACCCCGGCCCGCGCGCCAGGAATGCCCGGCGCGCACGATAAACTTTCGAAATTGCATTCCTCGCCCGGGTTGCTTATCATGCGCTCGTGAGTGAGATCGAATCCGGATTTTTTGCGAGGAGATACAGCATGCCAACTCGTCCCGTTGACCTGAAGAAGGCCGATGAGCAGACTCTGCAAATTGATTGGGAGGACGGCGAGACCAGTTTCTACCCGCTGGCTTTTCTCCGCCGGCGGTGTCCCTGCGCCTCCTGTGAGGAAGCCCGTCATGCGAAGACTGCCAGCAACCCGTTCAGGGTATTGCAGCCGCATGAGATCATCACCGATCAAGTCACTGTGGTGCGCGCCGAAGTCGTGGGGCGCTATGCCCTTCATTTTGACTGGAGTGACGGGCATCACGAGGGGATCTATACGTTCGATTTTCTGCGGGAACTGGCACAGGAAGAGGTTTGCCGCAAGCTCAAGGAGGAGAGGGAGCAGACAAAGGGTTAGCGGCCTTCGCCGGCGCAGAAACACAAAACGCCACTGGTTCCGGCAGGAAGCCAGTGGCGTTTTGCTTTTGGAGGCAAATCATTCCGGCGGCGCCGCGGGCGCAGCCGGATACCGCGGCAGGGTTATTTGATCAGTTGCATTCTGCCGGTGGCAATGCGGTCGCCGACCTGCAGACGGAAGATGTACGTTCCGCTGGAGACTGGAACACCTGCCTGATTGCGGCCGTTCCAGCGGCGATGATGCTCGCCGGCGTTCAGGTCGTTGTTGATCAACGTCCGCACCAACTGGCCGCTCACGTTGAAGATCTGCAGCCGCACCAGGCCGGGCTGATCCAACCGGAAGCGAATCGTGGTTTCCGGATTGAACGGGTTGGGATAGACTTCCGCCGCCAGTTTGTAATCACTGATCGGCGCTTGCGCGGCTTCGGCCCACGGCGCGCCGCCCGAGCTTTTCGGAAGTGCCGCCAGCGTCAGCAAGTTGTACCACACTTCATCGCGGGTGACGTTGGACGATGTAATCATCAAGTTGGAGGCGCTGGTCACGTTGTGCGCCGGACCCGAGGAATCGAAGAAATCATCGAGGTCGCTGTAGAACACCGTGTCAACGGGCGCCGCGAGCAGGTCGTCATAGTCGCCGAAATGGACGCGTTTCATCTCGCCGGTTTGCAGGGTCCCTTCGCGCGTACCGAAGAGATAAAGCACGCTGTTGGTGACGTCGAGCGTGATTACCGGCCGGGTCCAGCCATTGCCCTCGATGACGGAGTACAGCGTCCAGTCGCCGTTGGTCTCGCGATGGTACAGGCCGTTTTTCAAGGTGGAGGCGCCGCCGCCGCCTTTGGTCTTCACCGCCATGAAAACCTCGTTGTTGTGGGTTGCCATCGCGATGTGGTTGTCGGCAAAGGTGCCCGAAGGTTGTTCCAGGCTGCCCGATTCATCGATCCACAGCGTATCGTGGTCGCTTTCGCTATGCCGCAGGAATCCAAACTCCGAGGCGCTGCTGCTGCTGTTTTCCGCGTAGCCCACACCAATGCTATTGACGCCGCCGTTCTGGAAGGCGACGGCATCAGCAAGGCCAACTGCCTGATTGAGATTGCGCTTGATGGTGATTTGCGCAGACCACGAGGAGCCTTCGTTGGTGGACTTCTGCCCGCTCAGGGTGGAGTCCTCCATCCAGAAGACCCACAAATTGCCGGACAAGGTGCGCGTCAGCACCATGTTGCTCTCCTGGACGGAGTTGACGGTCTTGGGATAGCCACTGTCAATGCTCCAGTTGCCGCCACTGAAACCCAGCCGCAAGAGCTGGGTGGTGGAGGGACCGGGCAACAGGATATAGGCCTTGTTGTTGGCGCTCGCCAGCACCACGTCGGGCCGGGCCTTTTGCGCTGCGCTGATCAGAATGCTCTGCGTCCACGTCAAACCGTCGAATTTCCACAGGTACCACCTTTTATCTGACTTCGCTTCGGCGGCCAGCCACCAGAAACCGCCGTGGTGAAAGACTTTGCTCTGGTTGGCGTTGTCGAATTTGCTGTTGGTGCCGGGCACCGGTGCGCCAAACAAATTGCTCGGCGCGATGTCATAGGCCTGGGAGGCAACTTGCGTGGTTTCGACACTGGTTGAAACGAACAAGGTGTAGCTGCCGTTGACCGCGGGATTGCGCACTGCCGCTTCGGGCAAATAGAGCGTGATCGAGTCGTTGTTGGCGGTCTCGATCGCAGCCGGCACCTGAATCTGAATGGTGCGCTGGGCGCTGTCGCCGGCGGCCGTGGCCGGCGTGCTGTTGAGTAATACGCCGCTCAACGCACCCTGCGTGACTTTGGTCGCGGTGTTGAAGCGAACCCGCACGGTATCCGCGCCTGCCAACATGCGGCCGTGGTTGCCGAGGCGAAAGCCGATGGTGTAGTTGGCAGTTGAATCAGGGTCGGTGGGCAGCGGGGTCACCCGGGCGGCGGTGACTTTGGTGGTGGCGCGCACCAGATTGAAGGCCGGCGAGTATACCGGGGTTGACTGGGCGCTGGTCCAGGCCTGCAGTGAGTCCAAACCAATGGCGGTCTTGCTGTAGACGCTGGCAAGCGTGTCGATCACCACGAAGGCCGTGTCCCCGCCTGGAATCGTCACCGGAGTAGTGATGGTGATTTCACGCAGATTGGCGTCGGTCACCACTGCGCCGGCAGCCACGCCATTGACTTTCACGTGCGCCGGAGTGATCGCCGCCGGCACGTAAGTGTTGAATGGAAACCGCAGCGAAATCGTGCCGACACCGGCCGTGAGCGTGCCGTTGGTGGTGTCGGTCAACACGACCGGCACGGTGTAACGGGCGCGGGCATTCACTTCGTTTGGCGCCACTGTTACCGAATCCAATGCGATGCGAGGCCCAACCGTGGTTTGCAGCAGATTGAACCACATGTCATTGGTCGTCGTGTTGCCGGCGCAGACCATCGTGCCGATGGTGCTGTTGACGTATTGCTGCGGCATGGTCACGTGTTGCAGGGCGTTGCCGTTGGCGAAGATCAGCCGCTTGGCGGCGACGCTGCTGGCCGTGCCTTCGTTGCCGATGGTCACGAGTTTGTATTCGGCAAAGCTGCTGTCCGAGCGAATGCCGGAGAGGATCAGGGCGCTGCTGGTGGTGTCGATCGCCAGGGTTGGCGAAGTCCAACCGGCATCCGGGCTGAAGAAGACCGGATTTCTCGACCAAGCACCAGCGCTGCTGCGCTTGTAGAGCGTGTTGCGCGGCACACCGTTCGCGCCGGCAAAAGTGCGCGTGATGAGATAGATGTTGTTGGCCGGATCGACCGCCATGCTGAGTTGATTGTTGGCGTTTTCATTGCCCTGATAAGTGAGCAGGTGGGATTCATCCGTCCAGACGCTGTCCGGATCGCCGTCCAAATGGTGCAGAAAACCGAAGCGGCTGGTCTCACCGGAAACGCCTTCTTCGCCATAGGCCACGCCGACATAGCCGTTGCCGCTTTGCGTGAAGGCCACGGCATCGGTGGTGCCCCGGTCTTGGTTGAGCGAAGACTTGAGGGTGATGGGCGTCGCCGACCAGGTGACGCCACCGTCGGTCGATTTCTTGGCCTGCAGCGTTCCGTTGTTGATGCGAAAAGCCCACAGGTCACCGTTGGGGGCCGCCGTGAAGCTCAGGGGATTGCCATCGTCACTGTTGCCAAAGCCCAGGATGCTGACGCTGAAAGCGGTATTCCAGGTGCCGGCATTGTAGGTCAGGCCCCAGAATTTAGCAGCATTGGTGTGGGAGCGCAGCACACCGAGGTGGCCGAGATTGCTGTCCAGCAGCAAGTCATAGCGATTCTTCGCGCTTTTGTCCAGCGCTTTGTTGCGTGCCCACACACCTCCGCCGTCGTAACGCCAGATGTACCAGCGTTTGTTGGTGGCGTCCAGCGCAATTGCCCACCATTTGCCGCCGTGATAAAACGTTTTACTCTGGTTGGATTTGGCGGAATTGGCGACCGTATTGACGTGCATGACAGCGCCCGGTTGTGCGGCCGCGTGCGGCGCCCACCCCAGCCCTGACAGCAGCAGAGCTCCGAGCAAACCGGCGCGCATTCGCAAAAACCGTTTGACTAAAAACTTCATTTCTGCACTCCTGATGATAGTGAAAAGCCTGTGCACTCTGTCCGAATGTTAGCCCGATTCTTCATGAGCCTCGTCCATGGAAACTCTGCTAGGGAAGAAGGAAGCGTGGGAGGACAACCAAGTCTCAACGTGAGGTAAAAGTACCTCAGCGGCGGGGAACTGCGGAAATCCTGCTGCAAAAGTGGCGCTGCGCCAAGGGCTTCGCGAGGCGCATCAAACAAGAAACACCACCTGTTCCGCATTGGAACGGGTGGTGTTTCTTGGGAATCATCGTGGCGTGTGGTTGTTCCGCGCCACACTGCCAACCGGCACCTGCCTACAGGTGCTGACAGCCGGGCGCGCGGCCGCTCACTTAATGAAATGAAGCAGCCCGGTTCGTGCCTGCCCGTTGAATTGCAGCCGGTAGAAATACGTGCCGCTGGCCACCGGCTCACCGAGCTGATTGCGGCCATTCCACCTGCGTTCGTGCGTGCCCGCCGGCAGGTCGCCGTTCACCAGCGTGCGGACCACCTGCCCATTGAGGTTGAAGATCTGCAGCTTCACGCTGGCCGGACTGGTCAGGCGGAAACGCAGGTTGGTTGCGGGATTGAAGGGATTAGGATAGGCAGAAATGACGGTTGCATCGTCGATTTCCACCGCGCGCGCGGTTTGCCGCCCTTGTTCTTGCGAAATTTCCGGCTTGGTCAATGTGCCGTCGGGCAAGATGAGGTATTGCGACCAGGTCTCGGCGCGCGTGGTGTTGCTCGCCAATATCATCAAATCACTGGCGGAAGTCAGAGTATGATGCGCGACTGACAAGTCGAAGAAGTCGTCCCCGGAGTTCTGGAAGATCGTGTCGACCGGTGCTGTCACCAGGTCATTGTAGCTGCCGAGGGCGACTTGCCTCATCTGCCCGATTTGCACGGCGCCTTCTGTTGTGCCCATGACATAAAGCACACCGTTGCTGGCATCGATCGCGCCCACCGGCCGCGTCCACCCACCGCCGATGGTGATGGGGTAACTCGACCAATCGCCGTCGGCCTCGCGATGCATCAAGCCGTTCTTGGCCGCTGAGGCGGTGCCACCGGCAGTTTTCACTATCATGAAGATCTCGTTGTTGTGTTCCAGCATGCTGATGTGATCATCCGCATCGGTGCCATCGAACTGCTCGAGGTCGGAGGTTTCATCCGTCCAAACCGTATCGGGATCGGCGTCACGGTGGCGCAGAAATCCAAAGATCGCGCCCGACCCGCCGTCTTCTGCATAGCCAAGGCCGACATAGTTGTTGCCCGCGTAAGTAAAGGGGACGGCGTCGGTCAATCCCGTCTGGTCGTTCAGGCTGCTTTTGATGACCACCGGCGATTCCCAACTGTCACCATTGTCGCTCGAGCGGCGTCCGTGGATGGCACCAGCGCTGATGAAGAAGACCCAAAGATCGCCGTTCTTTGCGCGTGCCAAATTCATCGTGGCTTGTTGCGCGTTCCACACGGTTTTGGGATAGCCGCTGTCGATTTTCCACGTTTGACTGCTGTAGCTCAGCCGCATGAGATAAGCGGTGCTGGCGCCCGGCAGCAGGATGTAAACGCGGTTGTTCGGGGCATCGAGAATGCAATCAGGCCGGGCTTTGGAGAGATTGGTGATCAGCCGCACGGCTGTCCAGGTTGTGTCTACCCGTTGGCACAAGTACCAGTTCTTCGACGCCTTGTCTTGCAGCATCGCCCACCACGAGCCGCCGTGATAGAAGATCTTGCTTTGATTTTGGCGTTCGAGGTTGTGTGTCGTCGAGCCAATGGGCCTGCCGATGCGAATATCATATCCTTTCGATTTCACCAAAGTCGGCTCGACGCTGGTCGCAACGTGCACATAGAAAGTATCGGCATAGGAGGGGTTGGTGATCACGGTCTGCGGAATAAACAGCGTGACCGAATCATTGTTGTTGATCGTCACGGGGGCCGGCAGGGTTATGGTGACGGTGCGGTTGGCGCTGTTGCCGGTGGCGGTCGCGCCCACCGCATTCACGGTCACCCCGGTCAAGGCGCCGTGCGTGATGACGGTGGGCGAAGGAAATTGCACGGAAAACGTGCTGGTGCCGCTGAACATCCGGCCCGCCGCGCCCACACGAAAGCCGATGGTGTAGTTGGCCACGCTATCTGCTTCCGCGGGGAAGGGAGAGACGCTCGCCGCGGTGACAGTTGTGGTGGCTGCGAACAGATCATAACTCGGCGAGGTCACCGGCGTGGGTTGCGCGCTGGTCCAGGCTTCGAGTGTGTATCCGCCTGGCTGCGTCGGGTTTGCCAGCCCGGTCGCCAGTGTGACCTCCACGGTGACGATGGAGGCCGGTGGAATGTTGACCGGCGAGGTGATCACCAGTTCGCGCGTAATCGAATTGGAAGAAGCTGTGGTCGCCGGCGTGCCGTTGATCAGGATATTCGCAGCGGTGATGCTGCCCGGCACCAGCGTGTTGTCCGGAAAACGCAGATTGATTTCACCGGCACCAGCGGCCAGGGCGCCGCCCGCCGAGACGGCCAACTGGATGGTGTAGGCGGCATAGGCGTTGACCGTGTCGGGCGTGACGGCAACCGAATTGATGTTCAAGTTGCTGCCCGCGCTGATCGGCAGCTTGTTGAACCAAACGTCATCGTCGGTCGTGTTGTCGCCCACCACCATCAGGCCGGTGGTTGAATTCAGCAGGCCGGCCGGCACGCTGAGATTGCCGAAAGCATCGGAGCCGGAGGCGAGAACCGTGTCAACCGCCGCGGCGAGCAGGGTGCTTTCCTGGCCGATGCTGCACATTTTGTACTCGACCATCGCGGAGACGGTGTTGCGCCCGAGCAGGTAGAGCACCTGGTTCTCGCCATCAAGAGCGATCGCTGGCGAAGTCCACAAGGGGCCGGTGCCGACGTTGTTCACGGCAAACGCCGTCCACACGCCGGCCGTGTTGCGGCGGTAGAGTGTGTTGCGCGGATCGCCGTCATTGCCGCCGGCCGTGCGCACGAACATGTAGATCTGATTCGAGCCGTCGACATTCATGCAAATGTCATTGAGGCCGACCTCGGTGCCGAGCATCGTCAGTTGGTTGCTTTCGTCCGTCCACACCATGGGGCCATCGCTGTCACGATGATACAAAAAGCCATAGCCGCTGTTGGCGGTGTTCTTTTCCGCATAGCCGACGCCGATGTAGTTTTGGCCGCTGAGTGTGAAGGCTACGGCATCAGTCGTACCGGTGGAGACATTCAGGCCGGCTTTGATGGTCGTGGCGGGGCTCCAAGTCACGCCCATGTCGCTGGAGTATGTCGCCTGCAAATTGCTGCTGCCGTCGACGCGAAATACCCACAAGGTTCCGTCTTTGGCCAGCACCATGCTCACTGGGTTGGTCTTGTCGGGATGGACGAAATACTGAAACGTCGATTTCTCCAATTCCTTCACCCACGTTCCACCGGAGTAGCCGTATCGCCGGAAGCGCGGCTTGGTATGATGCGAGGCAAACGAGTAAAGCTTGCCGTTGACGGTGTCCACTACGGCATCAATGAAGTAGCTGGTGGTGGCTTCCTGTTTGTTGGTTCTTGTCCAGGTGGTACCGTTGTATTTCCAAATGTACCACTTGGCCTGCGCTTCATGGAAGCCGTAGGCCCACCAGATGCCGTCGTAGAAGAAGACCTTGCTCTGGTTGGACTTGCGATACTCGGCGGTGGTGGTGGTGGCGAGCGGCGAACCCGGCTGAGCGGAGAGAGGGGTGGTGCTGACGAGGAAGCTCATGATTACAAATACCACTCCCCGAAGCCGCGAATACTTCGACGTCGATAGCATGTTGGTTGCCTCCAAAGAAATGAAACGAAGATTGTATGGTGAGGCCTGATTCGAATTGGTCTGCAAGTGGCAGGCCTGTGATTGGCAAGCGTTCACGAGCTCGGCAGTAACTCATTCCTTCCAGTCGGTGACCGGCCGGCGTATGTGACTGGATGGTTGACCTTTCAACACTCGTCGACCCTCCTCACAGTCGGGAGCAGCGTGGCCAGGCCCTCTGCTGGTCAGAATGCAGGCGAGAATGGGCAAGGGCTGATTCTTTCTGTCATCCATTACTACGCCAGGTATGCGGAAAATGCGGAATCTGGTCTCAAGACTTTGCAGCGCCGGGGTTTATCGCCCAGCTTTTGCTTGCTATTTCTAGGCAATTTTGCTAAGTTCGTGCCTGCCCGTGAAAAAACATTGCCGCCGCATCATGATCGCAGTTGAGCGCAACATGCAAACAACTCTCCCGGCGAGGATGGCCGCGACCGCTGTGGTGATTCACTACCATGAGATTGCCCTTAAAGGCAACAACCGGCGTTATTTCGAAAAGAAGCTGCAACGCAACCTCATGCGCGCCACGGCGACGCTCGGCATGCTCGAAGTCCGGCGCCTGCCGGGCCGGTTGATGGGAATTCTTTCTCCTCAGGCGGACTGGCCGCGTTTGAGCCAAGCCTTGCGCCAGGTGTTTGGCGTGGCCTATTTCGCGCCCACGATCAAAACGGAGCAAAATCTCGACGCCATCAAGAATGCCGCGCTGGAGTTGTTGCGGCCCAAGGCCTTTGTCACTTTCAAAGTGGAAACCAAGCGCGCGCAAAAGGCATTCGTCTTGACCTCGCCGCAAGTCAACGCCGAGGTGGGGGAGTATGTGCGCGCGCAGTTCGCGGCGAAGGTGGATTTGACTCATCCCGAGGTCACGCTGTGGGTGGAAATCGCCGATGACTACGCGCTGCTCTATTGTGATCGCATGCCGGGCCCGGGCGGCCTGCCGGTGGGCACCAGCGAGCGCGCGGTTTGTCTGATCTCCGGCGGCATCGATTCACCGGTGGCGGCTTATCGCCTCATGCGGCGCGGCGTGAAGCTGATTTTCGTGCATTTCCACAGCGCGCCGTTCACCAACACGGCCTCGCAGCGGCTGGTCGAGCGCCAGGTTCAGCTTCTCACCCGTTTTCAATTCCTGTCCTCGCTCTATTTGGTTCCGTTCGCCGAGGTGCAAAGACATTTGGTCGCGGTTTGCCCGCCGAGCCTGCGGGTCATTCTCTATCGCCGGGCGATGCTGCGCATGGCGGAGCGCATTGCGCAGCGCTATCATGCACCGGCGCTGGTCACCGGCGAAAATGTGGCACAAGTGGCCAGCCAAACGCTGTCGAACATTCATGTGATCGGCGCGGCGGTGGCGCTTCCGGTAATTCGGCCACTGGCCGGGGAGGACAAGCAGGACATCATCTCCCAAGCGCGCCAGATCGATACCTACACCATCTCCATCGAGCCGTACGAAGATTGTTGTTCCCTCTTTGCCGCCCCCAATCCTGAAACGCATGCCAAGCTCGAAAACGTCAGGCGTTTTGAGATGATGTTCGACCTCGAGGCGGAACTCAGCAAAGCGCTGCAACAGGCCGTGGTCAAACGTTATCGATTCCGCCGCCAGGTTTGCGAAGAGCTGCCGGCGCCGGCGATTGCAGGACATGACCCGGAGCAAGATTGACCACAATTCCCGACGCCTTCATGAAAAATCCCAGCCAAGCGTTTGCCGAAAATGATCCGGTGATCTTCTATGACCGCAAAGAGCGTCTTTATTATGACGTCTTGCGGCCGGGCCGTCAAACCAACATCCGCGGCGATTTATTGCCGCATGATCAAATCATTGGTCGCTGCGAAGGCTTCATTTTGCGCTCGCAGCGGGACAAACCGTATTGGGTTTTCCGGCCGACGCTCAACGATCATGTCGTGCACATGCGGCGCGGCGCAACTGTGATCTATCCCAAAGACCTGGGGCTGATGCTGCAATACGCGGATATCTACCCTGGCGCCACCGTGGTGGAATCCGGGTTGGGCTCGGGCGCGCTTGCCACCGCGTTGTTGCGCATGGTCGGGGCGGAGGGGAGGGTCATCAGTTACGAGATTCGACAGGACTTCATCAATCTTGCGCAGCGCAATCTGCGCGTCTTTGCCGGGGAGACGCCCAACCACACGGTGCGGGAGCTTGATATCTACGAGCGGTTTGATGAGGAGGAGGTGGACCGGCTCCTGCTGGATGTTCCGGAGCCGTGGCGGGTGTTGCCCGGCGCCACACCGAAATTGCGCGCCGGCGCCATTGTCTGCAGTTATTCGCCGACCATCATTCAAGCCAAGTCATTTGTCGAAGCCTTGCGCGCCGAGCACTGTTTCGTCGCCATCCAAACGTTGGAAGCGATGCTGCGGCCATGGAATATCGCCGGCCTCTCGGTGCGGCCGGCGCTGCGCATGGTGGGACATACCGGCTTTTTGACCTTTGCCCGCAAGACCGAGAAGTCAGCTTTTGTCCCGGAAGCCCAACCGGAAGCCGACACAACCGATGCCGGAATATCAAGTGAGGAGGAGCATGAAGCACAAGCATGAGTTTCTCACCGGACGCAAGATTGCGCCCGCGGCGATTCGGCCCAACATGACAATCGCCGAGTTGGTGGATCAGACTTTCTTTGCCTACAATTCCGCGCGTTTGCGCGAGGCCTGCCGCTTGTTCACGGAAAAGATGCTCGAACCGGAGGTGACCATCGGTATGAGCTTGACCGGCGCGCTGTCACCGGCGGGCTTGGGAATTTCCGCGATCATCCCGCTCATCGAAAACGGTTTCGTCGATTGGATTGTTTCCACCGGGGCCAATCTCTATCACGACACCCATTTCGGCCTGGGGCTGTCAATGCACCAGGGCACTTATCTCGCCGATGATGTGGCCTTGCGGGAAAAAGGCGTGGTGCGCATCTATGACATCTTCTTCGACTATCACGTCTTGCTCGACACGGACGCATTCTACTACCAAATCATCGCGAGTCCCGAGTTCCAACGAACGATGAGCACGGCCGAGTTTCACTATCTCGTCGGGAAGTATGTTGCCGCGCGCGAGGCCGAGCTTGGCCTCCGCAACCACTCGATTTTGGCGGCCGCGTATGAGTATGGCGTACCGATTTACACCTCGTCGCCGGGCGATTCTTCCATCGGTATGAACGTTGCGGCCAAAGCGCTGCTCGGCAATCGTTTGCTCATCGATGTCAATGCCGATGTCAATGAGACTTCCGCCATTGTGTTGGATGCCAAACGCAACGGCGGCAAGAGTGCGGTCTTGATCTTTGGCGGCGGCTCGCCGAAGAATTTTCTGCTGCAGACCGAACCACAGTTGCAGGAAGTGATGCAGATCGCGGACAATGGTCATGACTATTTTCTGCAGGTCACGGACGCCCGCCAGGACACCGGTGGGCTGTCCGGCGCCACGCCTTCCGAAGCCGTTAGTTGGGGCAAGGTCGATCCCGACAAACTGCCGGGCACTGTGGTTTGCTATTGTGACACCACGATCGCCATGCCGATGCTGACCGCCTATGCGATTTCCAAGCACCAGCCGCGCACACCCAAGCGGCTGTATCACCGCAGAGCAGAGATGCTCGACCGACTGAAAGCAGAGTACTTAAAGACTATTGAAGAAGAGCAAGGAGAATGACCGGCCATGGTGACCCTTGAGACAGCATCAGAGGACAAGACGCATCTTGTCCAGGCTCTACAACAGAGTCTCGAACGTGTTGAAAAACTGATATTAAATCTTACACCGCAACAATGGAACTTAAAGCGTTCCTTTGAGGCTTGGTCCGTGGCAGAGATTGTTCATCATCTCATCCTTGTCGAAGTGCAACGGCTGCAGCAGCTCAAAGAATTGCTTGAAGGCAAACGCGAAAGCGCGGTGGCAAGACTTGAAGGTGGCAGGCCGGATTTCTCGGGCGTTCGCGCTGGGCTGAACCCGGTGAAGGCGAGAAAAGAAATGGAGCCGACGTCCGGAATTCCGTCGAAGGTATTGATCGCAGGTTTGCGCAGGGCTCGCACCGAAACGATCGAGTTTCTTCTTGCTGCAGACTTGGGGCGGCTTGAGGAAGTATGGATCAATACGGTTTCGCTGGGCGCAATTAATGGCATTGATTTTATTGAGTTTCTTTCTGCACATACGGAGAGGCATGCAAAGCAGATCGAGGAGACGTTAGGGAAGGTAGGTAGTAATGACCAAGAAAGGGGTCGCTAACGAGATATCGAAAAGAACTCGATTCTGTGTTATGTCAACCGAAGAGAATTATAAAAAAAAATCCCCCCCTTCCTCACCCAATCTTATCACACTTCTCAACGAAATCTAGTCGGGGCGAGAGGATTTGAACCTCCGACCTCTTGGTCCCGAACCAAGCGCGCTAGCCGACCTGCGCTACGCCCCGATTCCTTGCGAACATCTCAACATCGCACAGCTAACTTTTCAAGTAGAGAGCCACAAACCGGCGGATGTCCCGCAAGCCGTGAATGTGACTCTTTTCACCGGCATAGACTGTCGCAATCGGGTGGAAATGGATGCGGTATCCGGCGCGGCAAGCCTTGATGAGCATCTCCGATTCCGTGTCATACCCTTCTGTTTCCAGATGGATCTGCTTGAGCAACGCTCTGGAGTGCAGTCGATACCCGCATTGACTGTCTTTGATTTCGACACCCAGCTTGCGGGAGAGCAACGCACTGGTGATGCGATTACTCGCAATCCGCGCCAGCGGCATGACCCTGAAATCGAATGAACGGTACCCGATGATGAGATCCGCCCGCGTTTCACAAAAAGCACGAATGAATCCCGGAATTTCCTGCGGCGGATGCTGGCCATCCGCATCGAGCGTAATGATGGCCTGACTGGAAGAGTGGTGCTTGAGGAAGTCGAACGCCGTGCGCAGCGCCGCGCCCTTGCCGCGATTGCGATCATGCCGCAGGACTGCGACACCTGCTGCTGCCACGCGTTGCCGCAAACCGTCGGTTGAGCCGTCATCAACCACCAGGATGTGATCCTTCGCAAGATACTCACTGACCTCTGCCAGCACCTTGCTGATTGCGCCACCGGGGTTATAGGCCGGCAGCACTGCCGTCACCTCCACCGCCGAGGAATTCATTGCATCTGTCTATGCCAAAAAACGGTCATCACACCAAAAGCGGCTCCTACAATAGAGAAAAAAGAGTTCTTTTGCAAGCATTTTGTTGTCTCTCTTCGAAGCTCAGTTTCTCCCAGCCTCGCCCACGTGCCGAATGTGAACTTCCACGCGCCGGTTGAGCATGCGGCCTTCGGGCAGACGGTTGTCGGCCAAGGGCCGGCGTTCTCCATAGCCTGCACTTGACAACCGCGAGCGGTTGACGCCCAGCCGCACAAGCTCGGCCAGGACATTGTTGGCGCGCCTGGCGGAAAGCTGGGCGTTGTGCTCCTCTTCTCCAATTTCATCGGTGTGGCCGTAGAGGCTGCACGTTGCGGAAGGCTCGGCGTTGAGCTTGCCAGCGATTTGCTGCAGCTTTTTCCGCAGGCGCGGCGAGGCCAGATCCACCCGATCATCGTCAAAGCCAAACAAGATGATTGGAATCTTTTCGATACGCAGTTCTTCCATCTTTGCCTGGCGGCCGGTGATGGTGCGGGCCGGCGTGTCGAACACCTGGCCGCTGCGATCGTACAAGCGCAGCGTGTACCGCAATTCCCGCCAGAAGCTTGTCCGCCGGTCCGGATCGAACCGCCAATCCCAGGTCAGCGTATCGGCCACGCGGCCACGGCCTCTGATCACATCAACGGTGTCCTGTTCGGCCAACAAGGCTAGAGACCACCCTGCCAGGCCGGCGCCCGGCGCCACTGCGGAAACGATAAAACTGCAAGCTCGCGGAAGGGCGTCGATCTCCTTTTTGAACGACATGATCGGCGCGAGAATGGCCTCCTCAAAGCGCGGATCAACCAACACCTCGGCACGCTGCAGCTCTTCCAGCCGTTTGGGATCGTGACTGCGGCCCTCGTTCAATTCCGGCTTGCCGAGCGCAATGCTCACCTGCCGTGCATCCACACGCAGGTTTTCGACGAGATGCTTGCGCACATAGTTGGCACGTTTGAGGGCGATGCTCTCCGGCGCCTCTTCCACCGGCAAACCGGGACTGTATCCGTGTATCTGGATGCCCGCCTCCGGGTTGGTGCGCAGGCGTTCGGCAATGATGTTCAGCAGATTGCGATATGCGGCATTGATTTCCCGCACATTCAGCGCCGCACTCAGCGGCTGCCCCTCTTGCAGCAAATCATAACGCGATTCCGCCAGCACCGCCGAGTTGCGCGCGAAGAAGACGCGCGGGATCAACGGCAATTCCTCCTGAATCTGCCGCGACTCGGTAATCATTACTTCCTCGGCCAGCGCGCGGATTTCCGCATAAAGCCTCGGCAGCTTGTGCTCCTTCGGCGGTGTCGACACGGGCGCGCGCTCGGCCGGCTGGGCCTCTCCCCTGCTCATTTCTCGTTTCGCTCTGAAATCATACACCAGCCCAAGCTCATGCGAGCCGGCACTGACCAGTCCCAAATCACTGGCGGGCAGGTTGAAACTGTAAAACAACGACGTCTGGTTGCGCAAGTTGAGCTGACCGTCCACATGCACATTGCGCAGTGCATAGCCCAGGCGCACGCGCCCCACTGGTGATCCGAGCAATTCTGATCCCACTTGCAGCCGCCAGCCATACTGCCAGTAATGCACGCCCAGATCCACCTGCACAAAATCGTGCGCGACACCCATGCCAATTTGGTACTCAGGCAGCGTGCGCATTTTCTGACGGCCCAGGGCAATGTTCGGACGCAAAAGGTGATGCGCAGCAGCGCCCAACGTCATCTTTTCGGTCAATCGATACAGCGCCCCAATGCCGGGATCAAATACCGTGACGCCGGTGCGCCCCTGAAACACCGGATCATTGGCATCCACCAAATCAAAATTCTCAGAAGCGTAATTGCGGCCGTGGAGTGCAAGCTCCACCCCGGTTGATATCCGCTCCGTCAGGTCTCTGGCCGCCAAAATGCCGAGCCGGTATTCGCTGAACAGCGGCGCGGTGAAGACGCGCGTGCTCAGGCCGGCAGACCAACCAGTGTTTTTGAGATTGGAGAAAGCCAGATTGCCAAGCGAGGCCTTCATGGCGAAGGCATTGTTGCTGATGGCGCCCGGATAGATCAACTTGAGGCCGAGGTAGGCGCGCGCCAAACCGCCGGAGATCGCGGCCGGATTGGCGAACAGCACATGAGGATCATTCCTGTTCGCGGGGTTGGCGGAAATCGCCAGTTGCGCGTGCACCGGCAGGGCGCATACCAGCCACAACAGGCCGCAGCCCGCCAGCACCCAACGGTGAGATAATCTCATCATCAACTCGTTTCGAGAGGCTCCTGCGCAGCCAACTGATTGAGCGCATCGACAGCTTGATAAAGAAAGGCGACATACTGCCGCCGCAGGAACGCCAGGTTTTTGATCCGGCCGAGTTTGCTCAGCGGTTCATATTCACATTGAATATTGACGGCGGTCTCCGTCGCCGAATGCTCGCTCAAATCGACGATGAGCTGAAACAGCTCGATGCCGTAAAACCTGCCGGTTTGGCGAACGGGCTTGAGGCTGAAGCGTTCGCCAGCCAGCCACTCCGTGATCTCAAGCTCAACGACTTGCGTGCCGGCTTCCGACTTGATTTGGAAACGCCATTGGCCGCCAATGCCCGCCGGCTGGCCCCGCAAAAATTGCATGCCTTCAATGCCCGTCACCCACTGCCCTGCCCGATTGAAATCAGCCCCCACCTGCCAAATCTGCGCGCGGTGAAGTGCCAATATCTTGGAAATGGAGAGTACCGTCATCGTTGCAGCCCATGTCTTTGAGGTTGACCAACCTTGTCAAGTACCTCCACCCTCTCCGCCAAACCGCGTTCTGCCATCATGAAAATGGCGCGCGCCGGCGCGAACCCGCGGTGCTCTCCGCCGGGATCGCAATCTCAAAATGCACGGCCTCCGGCCCGAAATTCTCCCGCACGAAATTCACGAACTCCGCATTCGGCCGGACTTTCATGGAGCGGGATTGAAACTCATAAAGTGGCAGCTCCCGGCCGCTGATGCGAAAATACAAGCCGCACGCGCCTTGATTGATGCGCACCATCTGCGACAGCCGCTGCAGCAACACCTCGTTGAGCTTCTCGACCGGCACGTCCAGCATGACTTTCTTGGGTATCATCTGCCAGGCTTCATCAACACTCAGGATCTTCTCGACCATGATTTTGGCCGGTTCCTCCTCCTCGCGGCTGGAGGTGCGCCCGATCACCACGATGGCATTATCCACTTGCAGCAGCTCGCGATGAGCTGCCAGGGCATCGCTGAACACGATGGCCTCGGTGCTGCCGGCATAATCTTCAAGGGTGACAAATGCCATTTGGTGGCCCTTGCGGTCAAGTATCGTCTTGACGTTGGTGACCAAGCCGCACACCATCACCTGCACGCCGTCGCGCATGCCCTCCAAATCCTGCAGCCGCTGCTTGGAAAACAGATTGACTTCCAGCGCGTAGCGATCGAGCGGATGACCGGAGAGATACAGGCCCAGGAATTCTTTCTCCCGCTTCAGGCGTTCATCCGGCTTCCAGTCCGGCACCTCCGGCAGTGCCGGTTCGATCTCCATCTCTGCCGGCGCTTCGTCGAAGATCGAAGCCTGGCCGCGGAAGCGCTCGTCTTGTTGACGCTGGGCATGAGCCGTCGCGGCATCCAGCCCGAGCAGCAGTTGATTGCGATTTGCCGAAATGGAATCAAAAGCGCCGGCCTGCACCAGGCTTTCCAGCACCTTTTTGTTGACCGTGCGCAAATCCACCCGCAGGCAGAAATCAAAAACCGAGGTGAACCTCCCCCCTTTCTGCCGCGCTTTGATGAGGCTCTCAATCGCGCCCAGGCCGACGTTTTTGACCGCGCCCAAGCCGTAGCGGATTTTCTGATCGACCACCACAAACTCAGCCATGCTCTCGTTGACATCGGGCGGCAGGACGTCCACGCCCATGCGCCGGCATTCGTCGATCAACGTCACGATCCGCGCGGTGTCGCTCATTTCGCTGGTGAGCGTGGCGGCCATGTATTCGGCGGGATAATGCGCCTTGAGATATGCCGTTTGATACGCCACCAGCGAATAGCCCGCCGCGTGCGACTTGTTGAATCCGTAGCCCGCGAATTTGTCCATCAAGTCGAAAATCTGATTCGCGATTTTCTCCGGAATGCCGCGGGCGGCCGCGCCTGCAACGAACAGCTTGCGTTGCTGCTGCATCAGCTCGACGATCTTCTTCCCCATCGCGCGGCGCAGCAAATCGGCACCGCCCAGCGTGAAGCCGGCGAGATCGCTGGCAATGCGCATCACCTGCTCTTGATAAACAATGATGCCGTAGGTTTCCTTTAAAACCGGCTCGAGCAACGGATGCAAGTACTCGATTGGTTTCGTGCCTTGTTTTCGCGCGATGAAATCGTCGATCATATCCATCGGCCCGGGGCGATACAGCGAGTTCATGGCGATGAGATCGTCCAGGCATTGCGGCTTGAGCTTTTTGAGGTATTCGCGCATGCCCGAGCTTTCGAATTGGAACAGGCTGATGGTCTCGCCGTTGCCGAAGATGGCGTAAGTGGCGGCATCATCCAGCGGAATCCCGTCAAGATCGAATTCAACGCTGCGCTCTCTGAGCATCTTCAGCGTCTTGTCGATCACCGTCAGCGTGCGCAGGCCGAGGAAGTCCATCTTCAAAACGCCGATGGTCTCCAGCGCCTTCATGTCATATTGCGTGGTGACGTCGCCGGTGTTGGACTTGTACAAGGGCGTGTAATTTGTCAGCTCGTCGGGCGTGATCACCACCCCGGCAGCGTGCGTTGAAGCATGGCGGGCGAGGCCTTCGAGCACTTTGGCGTATTCGACGAGCTGCTTGTGAGTGTCATCGCTTTCCACGAGCGTGCGTAGCTCGCCGACTGTTTCCAGCGCTCTGTCCAGTGAGATGCCGACGGTGGCGGGGATCATCTTGGCGATTTTGTCGACGTCGCTATAGCGCATCTTCAGCACCCGCCCGACGTCGCGAATCACCGCGCGCGCCGCCATCGTGCCAAAGGTGATGATCTGGGTGACGTTCGCTTCGCCGTACTTCTCCCGGACATATTTGATCATCTCCTCGCGGCGTTCGTAGCAGAAGTCGATGTCGATATCCGGCATCGTGACGCGCTCCGGATTTAAGAAGCGCTCGAAGATCAAGTTATACTTGATGGGGTCGATATTGGTGATCCCGATGCAATAGCTCACCAGGCTGCCGGCTGCCGAACCGCGGCCGGGGCCGACCGGAATGCCCTTGGCCCGCGCCACGCGCGTGAAATCCTGCACGATCAAGAAATATCCCGCGTAGCCGGTTTGTTCGATCACGGCCAGCTCATGGCGCAGGCGCGCTTCCAGCTCCGGCGTCACTTCCGCATAACGTTGCCGCAACCCTTGGTAGGCCAGCGTCTCGAGATATTCATCCAGCGTCTTGCTCTGCTCTTCCGATGGGATCGCGAAGGTCGGCAAATGCACCTTGTCAAAATCCAGTTTGAGATCGCATTTTTGGGCAATCTCTTCCGTGATGCTCAACGCCTCGCTCTCCTCCGGAAATGTATTTTGCATTTCCTCCTGCGACTTGAAATAGATCTGATCGGTGGTGTAGCGCAGGCGATTGGGATCATCACGGTCTTTGCCGGTTTGCAAGCAAATCAACACATCATGCGGCAGAGCATGCTCACGTTTGAGATAATGCGTGTCATTGGTGACCACCAATGGGATGCTGAGCTCGCGGCTGAGCGCCTTCACTTTTTCGCGGACGAGATCCTCTTCCGGAATGCCGTGTTTGTGAATTTCCAGATAGTAGTCGTCGCCGAACAGCTCCCGGTATTCCAGCGCCACCTGCCGGGCCCCCTCCTCGTTGCCGGCGAGCAGGGCTTGCGCCACTTCTCCCTTCAAGCAGGCGGACAGCACAATGATGCCTTCATGATACTTCTGCAAAACCTCGCGATCGATGCGGGGCCGGTAATAGAAGCCTTCCAAATACCCGATCGAAACCAGGCGCATGATGTTTTGGTAGCCCTGCAGGTTTTTGGCCAGCAGCACGAGGTGAAACGAAGTGTCGGCCATCCCGGCTTTGGAGGCGGACTTCTCTTTGCGACTGCGCGGGGCCATGTAGGCCTCGACGCCGATCACCGGCTTGAGATCGGCTTTTTTGCAAGTTTTGTAGAATTCGATGGCGCCACACATGTTGCCATGATCGGTGAGCGCCAGAGCGGGCATGTGATTGCGCTTCGCGGCGTCGACCAAATCCTTGATGCGGCAGGCGCCGTCGAGCAGGCTGTAGTGCGAATGGTTGTGGAGATGAACGAATCGGGACATGGGCGCGGAGGTGTAAAGTGATGAGGTTGAGCAGTACCGGTCAAGCCGACGGCGAAAATAGAAAACTGAGGACGCAATTGCAACAGGATTTCCCTGCCGCCGAAATTTCTTCATGATCGAGTGCTGCATCTCCGTTGCTTCAGACTCGATTCTTCACGAGGGCACACAAAGCCGGAATGACCGCCAACGTGAGCAGCGTCGCGCTTGCCATGCCTCTATCCGGGAACGGGCGCGGGTTTCTACCGGCCGTTGGCGGTTACCGTGATCTTCGGGCTGTTATTTGCGGCCGCGCTGACGCTGGTGGTGGTACCGGCGGCAGTGTGGGTGATGGAAGGAAAAAGAAGTTATGCAGTCTCTGTGAATGACTAAAGGCGTGCTTGCAACTGTCTAGCCGAACCGGACGCCGCGCTTGTTGAACAACTGCACTCTTCTACCAGACCCCCCGCCGCCGCCGCTCCCAAGTCAAATCCCTCCAAGATTTTTTTCGCGTTTTTCGCTTTTCTTTCTGCCTGAATTCTGGGCCAAGCTTGACCGAATGAGCCAAAACGCGCGGCAGCAACAACGCCGGGAGCGGCTCTTGGGTCTATTCAGCTTGCTTTACTTCTGCTCCAAAGAGGAGGCCGCTGCCGTCCCTGTTGCTGAAGCAATGGCTTGGAGCACCTGCCGTTTCGGATTGAAAGTCTGGATCGCCCTCCCGCCAACCCCTCCTCCCGAAGTCTGAGCCTTCACGAAATTCCTGTTGCCTCTCATTCTTTCGTGACTATCCTGTGGTGTGGGGCCGCTGGCATGGGACCAGAGGCCTGCACGGTCCGGCAAGCAAGGCCTCCGGAAGGAGTGCTGCTTTCCCGTGAACAGACCGACTTCTGACAAGGAGATCACGCCATGTGTTTCGCTAAACCTGATTGGCGGTGTATTGCGCTCGCGCTGCTCGGCGGCTTGGGAACAAGCGCCCTGGCGCAAGGCGAGCGGGATTTCAAAAACACGGCCGACAGTACCGTCTACGAATTCGAACAAGTGACCGTCACTGCGCTGCGTGCCCCGGAGCAGGCGATCAAAGTGCCGCTTGCCGTCAGCGTGGTCGGGCTGGAACGGCTGCAGAGCACGCGCGGCTACGGTATCGAAGAAGCGCTGAAATTCGTGCCCGGTGTGCTGGCGCAGTCACGCGCCGGCAATCAAGACGTGCGCCTCACCATTCGCGGCTTCGGTGCCCGCGGCGCGGGCGATCGCTCCAACGCCGGCACCTCGCGCGGCATTCGCATACTGCTCGACGGCGCGCCGCAAACGGAGCCGGATGGCAGAACCGCCTTCGATTTGATCGATTTGAGCCTCGCGCAGCGCATCGAGGTAATTCGCTCGAACGCTTCGGCGGTTTGGGGCAATGCCTCAGGCGGCGTGATCAACATCATCTCGGCGCCGAAGTTCGATGCACCCTTTGTGACGCCGCAGGTGTTGAATGGCAGCTTCGGGCTGCAGAAATATACGCTGCAGACCGGCGCCACCCTGGGCGAAGCGCGGCTGGCGCTGGCGCTCAGCAACACCTCGTTTGAAGGCTGGCGGCAAAATTCTGCCAGCGAGCGGACGCTGGTGAGTATCAGCTTGCTGTCCAATCCCGGTGAGCGCACCAAGGTTGGCATGTATCTCGCCGGCGTGAAGAACAGCTTCCTGATTCCCGGCCCGCTCTCGCCAGCACAATTCGAGAGGGCTCCGCAGCAGGCCAGTCCTACCTATCTGCAACGCAATGAACGGCGCTACAACCGGCAGGGCCGCATTTCGGTTACATTGGATCATGACCTCAACGACCGTCATGGGTTTTCCGCGCTGGCCTTCGTCGAGCCGAAATACTTGCAGCGATCGGAGCGCGGCACCTTCCGTGATTTCAACCGCTACCACGTCGGCGGCAACGCGGCGTATCGCTACCGCCAGGATTTTTCCGCCGCCGTGAGCAGCACGATTCAAATCGGCGCAGATGAGGCCTACCAGGATGGCGCGATTCTGTTTTACAGCCTGTCGGCCACGAACGGCCGCGGCGAGACGCTGCAGCAGAACAAACGCGAGGGCGCGAACACGTTCGGCGTCTTCCTGCAGGAGGAATTGAGCTGCGGCGAACGCGTGAACCTGCTGCTGGGCGCGCGCTACAGCGAGGTGACCTATCACACCCAGGATTTCATCAATACCGCGCTCAATTCCAGGAAATCCTTTGCATGCTGGACCCCGAAGCTCGGCATCAACTATCTCGTGTCGCCGGCGCATAGTTTCTATGCGAACCTGGGCGGCGGCATCGAAGTGCCGGCGGGCAACGAAACCGATCCCGCTTCGACTTTCGGGCAGGACAAGGTTCATGCGATCAATCCCCTGCTTGATCCCATCCAGTCGTCCACCATGGAAATCGGCACCAAGCACGTCATTGTTCCTGGGGCCGGCGGCTTGCTGCATGCGCTGTCATATGACGTGGCCGCATACCGCATCATTATCCAGAACGATATTATTCCGTATCGCGGCGGCAGATTCTATTTCACTGCCGGCAAGACGCGTCGCTATGGCCTGGAAGCCGGGATCAAGGGGGAGTTTGGCGCCGGTATTACGTTGCAGGCAGCATGGTCCTATGCCAGCAGCAAATACGTCACTTACCAAGTCGATTCGGTGCACTATGGCAAGCCGGGAAGATTCGCGGATTACAGGGACAACCTGGTTGCCGGCATGCCACAGGCCTTCTACAATCTTGCGCTGCGTTGCGCGCCTGCTCAGCTCGCCGGATGCTATGCTGAAATCAATCTGCAAGGCATCAGCAACTATTTTGTGGATGACGCCAATCGCCTCAAAGTGCCGGCCTGCAGTCTGCTGAATCTCACGGTGGGATTAGGCCAGCCGGTGCAGCTCACGGAGGAATTGGGACTGCATGCCTTTGTCGGTGTCAACAATCTTGCTGACAAGAAATACGCGGCCTCGGCCTTCGTCAATCCGGACATTGTGAACGGCGCGCCGGTGTACCTTGAGCCGGGTTTGCCGCGCAATTACGTGATCGGCTTGTCTTTCACCGGTCGCAAGGCGCAGAAGTGAGCCGGTGGCTTCCTCCGATCGTGTGACTGGTGTCAAGTGCTAAAACGTTAAGTCGAATTCTACTGCACAGACAAATAGAAAAGAAATCCGCAATCAGGAGAAATCACCAAGCGCCATAGAACCACGTCAGGAATATCGCCCCTTCAAGGCTAAATGCGACAAATCCTATCGGTTCCCAGGGCGCTGGCCGTGGGCTATTCCATGCGACCCCGTCGGGGTCAACCCGGCCTTCTAAACGAGGAGAGTGTATACCTGACGTTGTAGTACTAGCCAGAATTGGAAAACCGCCCAAAACAAAAAAGCCAGGACGATTTGCCCTGGCTTTTTTCATGCGTTCGGATAAGAATCACGCGCCGAGTTGCCGCAGATACTTCATGGCCTTCTTGGCGGAGCTGGAGTTGGCGGCAAAGGTCATCAAAGCATTCAGCTCCGAGCGCGCCAGCTCGGTCTCGCCGGCTTTCAAATAGGCGATGCCGATCATCAATTGCGCGTCGTTGGCCTTGTTGGTGCCGCCGGTCGCCAGGACTTTTTGAAACTCGGCAATGGCCTGGTAGTAGTTGCCCTGGGCGAAATAGGCCTCGCCGATCCAGTATTGGCAGTTGTCGGCCAGTTCGGCGCCGCTGCCGCGCGTGATCAGCTCGCGGAATTTGCGGATGGAGCGGTTGTAGTTGCGTACGTAGTAATCATCCAGCGCGTCCTGGTAATAGGCGCCATATTCCGAATTGTAGGCGCGGGAGTCGTCGACAATGGTGGCGGGCAGGGACGGCGAAGAGGCATTGCTGGCGATCTGCTGCGTTTGCGAGGTGGTTTCCAGCGCGGTGATCTGATAGTTGACGTTCTTCAGCTCGGTGCGCAGGCTGTCAATCGTGCGATCTTTGCCGGAGGAGATCGAAGAAAGCTCTTCCACTTGCGCGCGCATGCTGTTGAACAGCTCGGGCGTCAGGAAGCTTTCGGCCGAGCCTCCGCCGCTGCCGCTGTTCGACTCCGGCAGGTCGGTGAACATGCCGCTGGCGGACTCCGAGTCCGGCGCCTCCATGCTGCTGCTGTCTTCGCTTTCCAGCATGTCCAGCCGGCTGAGCACATCGCTTTGATCCGTCACTTCGCCTTCCGGTCCGAAAGTGTCGTCGCTCTGTCCGAACTCGCCGGTTTGCTCCATGCTTTCGGCATCGTCACCGAATTCGTCTTCGAAGCCGACATTCTGCATGCGGCCGCTACAAACCACGAACAGGCCGACGACGACCAGCAGCAGCGAAAAGAGTGAGGTTCCGAAGATCCTTTGTGTCTGCGTCATGATGTGTACTCCGTGAAACGAGGGTAAGGTCAAAGATGCGGTGCCTGTTCATCATCCAAAACGTCCTGTAATGACATCAGTCACGCGATCGTCTATTGCTGGGAAACGGGGTTACCGGCCTCCGCCAAAAGTTCCTGGGCGCTTTTCAAATGCGTCGCGGTGATCTTCTCTCCCCCCAACAAGCTGGCAATGGCATTCACGCGTTCCGGCGCGGCCAGCCGCCGCACGCTGGTTTGCGTGCGGTCTTTCCGGACTTTCTTTTCCACCAGAAAGTGATGAGAACCTGTACTGGCAATCTGGGGCAAATGCGTGATGCAAAGAATCTGATGCGAAAGTGCCAGCTTCTGCAGCCGCCGGCCCACGGCCTGCGCCACCCGGCCGGAAACGCCGCTGTCAATTTCGTCGAAGATCAGGATCGGGATGTCATCGCGCTCCGCCAGGATCGATTTCAGCGCCAGCATGATGCGGGAAATTTCGCCGCCGGAGGCCACTTTGGCAAGCGGCGCGGGCGGCTGGCCGGGGTTGGTCGAAATATCGAATTCCACCACATCAATGCCGTCACGCGTGGCGCGGACCTGCTGCTGCTCCACCTCCACGAAGCCGTCAGGTTGCGGCTGGTATTCCAGGCGAACGGCAAACTTGGCCGCGGGCAAGCCCAGCTCTTTCAAAACTTCAGGAACGGCGCGCTCCAACTCCCGGCCGGCCTGCCTCCTTTTCTCGGAGAGCTGCAGACAAAGCTCGGCGCAAACGCGCTCGGCGGCTTGCCGGCGCTCGGCCAGCTCAGCCAGCGTAGCGTCGAAATTTTCGAATTCCGCCAGCGCGCGTTCGAGTTTCTCGAGATGGGCGACCACTTCCGCGAGCGTGCCGCCATATTTGCGTTTGAGGCGCTGCAACTCTGCCAGGCGCTGCCGGGCTTGTTCGAGGCGGGCGGAATCGAATTCGATCCGCGCTTGATAGCTTTGCATTTCAACCGCAGTTTCGTGAATGGTCACCTCGGCAGCTCTGAAATCGGCGAGCAGGCGGGCCAGGCCGGCATCGATCGCAGTCAGATCGGCCAACGCCTCCGCTGCGGCCCGCAGATGCACTTGCACGGCGTGCTCGCTCTCCGCGAGTAGAGTGACGAGGCGGCCGGCAAGCTCGGCGCGCTGTTCAGCGTGCCCCAACAATCTGATGTCTGCTTCCAGCTTCTCTTCCTCGCCGAGCTGCGGGTTGATCTGTTTGATCTCCTGCAGTTGAAACACCTCGATCTCGGCGCGCGCCTTGATCTCCTGCTGCCGGTTCAATAAATCCTGATACTGCCCGCGCAGCGTGCGCGCCTCTTCCCAGGCGCGGGCGACCTGCTCGCGCAGCCCGTCCAAGCCGGCGAAGCTGTCCAGGAAGCGCAGGTGCGTTTTGGGCCGCAGCAAGGATTGGTGCTCATGCTGGCCGTGCAAATCCGCCAGCAAATCCGCCAGTTCCTCGAGAATGGTCGTTGCGACCGGCGTGTCGTTCACGAACACGCGGCTGCGGCCGGTCGGGTGAAATTCGCGGCGCACCAGAAGCGAATGATCCTCCGCGATGTCAATTTCATGCTGCCGCAGCAGGGCATTGATCTGTGGTTGCGTGCAGTTGACAAAGAGCCCTTCAATCACCGCTTTGGTCTCGGCTTCGCGTTGGGGATTGAAGGCGGCTTTTTCGCCCAGGAGCGCGGCAATGGCGCCGATCAAAATCGATTTGCCGGCGCCGGTTTCACCGGTGAAAATGTTCAAACCATCACCCAACTCCAGCTCGAGCCGATCAGCGAGAGCATAGTTGGAGAGTGAGAGTTTATGCAGCATCCGCTTGACCCTCCGTAAGCCAAGCGCTACCGGCGAAAGCTCCGCAAAAAGCCGCAGTTGCGCTACTTGCAAAGCTCATGCCTGCCAGCGCTTTGGAATTGTCCAGCCAGCGCTGCACCGCAACGGGAGCAGCAACGGCAACGGCCGCAGCGCTGATGAGGCTAAGTCTGGCAAAACTGTGAGATGGAAATCGAACTTGGGCAGGAACAGCGCAATAGCACGACGGGTGCAAAGGCTTCACGATCCCAAACCAACCTTCGGTGATGGACTGATTGTGCTCTCCTGAGACATGATTTTGCCGGCCACGTACAGAATCGTAAGCAAGCGCGTGACCCGTAATTCATTCATTCCAGCCCTCTCGCAAGGGGCTTGTGATGTGGCAGGCGTAATGCTCAATGCTTGTCTCGTCTTGCCCCCTACCGGCGAATGACGGCAACTTTTCCCACGGCGCTGTTGCCGGTTTCTTCGATATAGGCCATGAAGAAATAGACGCCGCTGGGCACGAGTTGATTGCTGCTGTCGCGCCCGTCCCAAATCACCTGGGCGCCCGGGATTTGCTCGCGCGAGAAGGTGCGGATCAACTCACCGGAGGCGCTGAAGATTTTGACCGCGCTGTTCTCGGCGAGATTGCTGATCACGAAACGGCCGCCGGCCTCGCCCAGGCGAAAGGGATTGGGATAGCCGGTGAGAAATTTGAGATCGGCCTTGGGTGCGGTGAAAGGCGTGCGCAAGCGCGAAATGCCGTTGGTGGTGGCGATCCACACGTCGCCATTGTCCGGATTGAAGGCGAGGTCGGTGATGGATTTGGAAACCAGCCGGCTGTTCTCGACTGTGATGGCGGTGAGTGTAAAATTGTCATCTCCGGAAAGCACCGAGATGCCGGCATTGGTGCCGATCCACTTGTTGTTGCGCGGATCGACTTTGATCACCTGCACGTTGTCGCTGATCAGACCGAAGCGGCTGCCGACGGTGCCGGCAAACCAGTAGTTGAGGCCCAACTCCGTGCCGAGCCAGATGAAGCCGTCGCGGTCTTGCGCGAGCGCATTCACATCGACGCTGAGCAGGTTGTCGTCTTCATCCAGCTCGCCGGAGAGATCGTCATCGTTCTTGGTGTCAAGCGTGCCGTTGTAATCGATGACGCTGACGCCAGCGTTGTCCGTGCCCACCCAGATGCGGTCGGCAGTCGTGGTTTTTTCGATTTCGACCGCAACCACAACGCCGCTTTGGATGCCATCGGAAGTGGAGAAATAACGCCACTCTTCCGCCGGCGTGTGCACCGCAATGACGTTGGAATTGACCGCCGTGTAGTTGCACACCCACACGTTGCCGGCATCATCCTGCTTCATGTCGGGCACGCACACGTAGTTCGGGTCGCTCAACACCGCGCTCGAGAGAATGTTGTTGGTGCGGTCGATTCTCTGAAATTCGAGATTGCCCCATTCGCCGCGCACGATGGTGATGCCGCCGCCCCAGGTGCCGATCCAGCGCTCGCCGTTTTGCAGCACGATCACCTTGCGGCTGTCGTTCCAAATCGCCGGATGATCCTTGGCGCTGAACGTATGCCAGCGCTCGCCGTCAAAAACCGTGAAGGCAACGTTCAAATCGGAAAAACCCGAGGTGCACCACAGGTTGCCTTGTTGATCGAGCGCCAGCGAAGTGATGCTGTTGCTGCCCGGACCATCAGGCTCATGCCATAGCCATTCCTGGTTCGCGCCCGCCGACTCGTACAACCCCGCATTGGAAGTCGCCAGCCACGGTTTGCGATCAGGATCAACCACGACACCGGTGACCGAAGCAACGCTGGTGCCGTAGCGCTGCCAGCTCCCCGGCGTGGTCGAGGTGAAAAGCCCGCTGCTCGTCGCCGCCAGCAACACCTCGCTGCCGCCGGCGTCACGGGTCACGGTGATTTGTTTGACCGAGGGATCGGCCAGGTCACCGTTCAGGCTGATCCAACGGGTGCCGTCGAATTGCGCAACGCCACTGCTCAGCGCGACGATGATTTGACCCTGCCATTTGGTGAAGCCGAGCACGACGTTGGAGGGCAGGCCTTCGCTGGTGGTGTAGTTGGTCCAGCTCTCGGGCGCCAGCAGGTTGGGCAGAGTCAAGGACGTCTTGGCAATGCCGCGATCGGTGCCGGCCCACAGGTCCTCGCCGTCGAGGAAGATCGTGCGCACCGCGGTGCCGATCTCCAGGCGCTGGCCCAGGTTCTTGTAGGTTTCCTTCACTTCCTTGCGATCAACGCGATAGAGGCTGACGCCGATGCTGAGCGCAATGTACATGGAATCGCCGCGCGCCACGAACTCGCTGATGCCGAGCGTTTTGAAGTCATTGATCTGCGCAAAGAAATTGCCGGCGGGATCATAGACATCGATCATACCGGAAGCCTGTCCCAGCCAGACCCGGTCGCGGGCGTCGAAGCCCAGTGCAGTCAGTTCATTCTGGCTGAGGCCGTCCGTGTTGCGGAAATAGCGATAGGCCTTTTGCTGGCGATCCCAAAACAGCAAGCCGCCGGTGGTGGCCGCCCAAATGCCGCGGGCATTGCTCTTCGCCGCCTTGAGGTTGCGCATGTTGGTGAAGGATTCCCAGAGATTGTCGGAAAGGTCGATCGCTACGCCGGTTTGGGCGAAGGCGAAGAGGGGCAGCAAGAGGAAAGCGGCGAGAGTGGACAACAACGCTTTGATCATGAGAGATTCAACCTTGGCAATTTTATCCTGCTTGACTTTCAGCACGCGCCTTCCGGCGCATTCACAACGGCGGCAACACTTTGCTGGGCGTGGGAATTTTCCGGCGGCCACTTGTGGCCTTAGGTGGAGGCTGCAAAGTTAAACCGCGGCCTCAACGTGAAGTTTCCAGGTTGGCAAGGAGACCGGCCATCTCGATCGCCGCCAGGGCGGCGTCCCAGCCCTTGTTGCCGGCCTTGGTGCCGGCGCGTTCGATCGCCTGCTCGATGGTATCGGTGGTCAGGATGCCAAAAATCGTGGGAATGCCGCTGGACACACTGATTTCCCCGATGGCCTTGGCAACGAACCCGGCTATGTGATCGAAATGCGGCGTGGCGCCGCGAATCAGCGCGCCCAGGCAAATGATGGCGTGCGGCCGGGTGGTTTTGGCAAGCTGCGCCGCCAGCAGCGGAATTTCATACGAGCCGGGCACGCGGTAAACCGCGATGTTTTCCTCCGCCGCGCCGTGGCGCAGCAGGCAATCCCGCGCGCCCTGCAGCAATTGCTCCGCGATGAAGCTGTTGAAGCGGCTGATGACGATCGCGAACGTTTTGTGCTGCGCGTTGAGTTGTCCTTCGAAAGTTGGCATGATGTTTCTCGGTCAATCCCGATCTGGTTGAGAATCTTTTCGTGGTTTCCGGAAGCCGGCGTGAGAAAAGCACGGCATGACGCGGGCGGACTGCCGGCGGCATGAATTCACGTTATTTCAAATCCCACTCCGCCAGCGCAATCTCTTCGCGGCCATTCTCGGAAAAGCCGTTGAGGATGAGATGCCCCAGCTTGTCACGCTTGGTTTCGAGGTATTTGCGATTGATGGCATTGGCGGGGATTTCGATGGGCACGCGCTCGACGATCTCCAAACCATAGCCCTCCAGCCCGACGATCTTCTTGGGATTGTTGGTGAGCAGGCGAATCTTGCGGATGCCGAGATCATGCAGAATCTGCGCGCCGATGCCGTAATGCCGCAAATCCGCCTTGAAGCCGAGCGCCTCGTTGGCCTCGACGGTATCGCGGCCCTGATCCTGCAGCGCATAGGCCTTGACTTTGTTGGCCAGGCCGATGCCCCTGCCCTCCTGCCGCATGTAGAGCAGCACGCCCCGGCCGGCGCGTTCGATTTGAATCAGCGCCTGCGCGAGCTGCTCGCCGCAATCGCAGCGCAGCGAGCCCAGAATATCGCCGGTCAGGCATTGCGAATGCACCCGCACCAGCGTGGGTTCGCCGCCGGCCACCGTTCCCTTCACCACGGCCACGTGATGATTTTCCTCGATGTCGCTTTCATAAACGTGCAGTAGAAAATTGCCGTACTTGCTGGGCAGATTGGTGGTGGCGATGCGGCGCACCAGCTTCTCGTAACGGCGGCGGTATTCGATGAGGTCACGAATGGTGATGATTTTGAGATGGAAGCGTTCCGCCATCTTCAGCAAGATGGGGACGCGCGCCATGCTGCCGTCTTCATCCATGATTTCGCACAGCACGCCGGCGGGATAAAGCCCGGCGAGGCGCGCGAGATCGACCACGGCTTCGGTATGCCCGGCGCGCGTGAGCACGCCGCCGGGTTGCGCGCGCAGCGGAAAAACATGCCCCGGCCGCGCCAGATCCTTCGGCCGCGTTTCCGGCGCAATCAACTGGCGGATGGTTTCCGCGCGATCCTGCGCGGAAATGCCGGTGGTGGTGTTGCGTTTGGCATCGACGGAGACGGTGAAGGAAGTGCCCAGGCTGGCGGTGTTCTCCGCCACCATGGCATGCAGATCAAGCTCATCCAGCCGCTCGTGCGTGAGCGCCACACACACCAGGCCGCGGCCGTGGGTGACCATGAAGTTGATATGCTCCCGCGTCACTTTTTCGGACGCAACACACAAATCCCCCTCGTTTTCCCGGTCATCATCATCCACCACAATCACAATCTTGCCGTCGCGAAAATCGGCCAGGGCCTCTTCGATCTTATTGAATCCACTCATGATCAAGTCGAATCTTCAGGAATGATTTTTTGCAAGCATCTGTTGGTTGTTGCCGGCATGAAGTGCAAACGTTCGCAAACCGTGTGACGGCGTGCGCTCTCACCCGCCGGAGGAATCTTGTTGCGGCGTAATATAGCCCCAGGCTCGCAATTTGTCAATAAGCGGCATGGCATCAGGCGCGGAAGTCAGGAGCTTCTCGAGATGTTTTGCGAGCAAATCGGTTTCAACATTCAGCCAATCGCCGGGCTGGCGCTGGCCCAACGTGGTCCAGGTCAGCGTGTGGGGAATCAAGGCAAGGGTGATCGTACGCGCATGCACGCGCGCCACGGTCAAGCTCACGCCGTCGAGCGCAATTGCGCCCAGCGGCACGACGTAGCGGGTCAACTCCGGCGGCAATTCCACCTGCAGGAGCTTGCCGGCTGCCTGCGACTCCCACCCCGTCACGCGAGCGACGCCATCCACGTGGCCCTGCACGAAATGGCCGCCCAGGCGGTCGGTCGGCCGCAGCGCGCGCTCGAGATTGACCCGGCTGCCCATTTGCAATTGCCCGAGATTGGTTTTGCGCAGCGTTTCGTCCACGGCCTGCACCTCGAAGGCCTCCTGAGTGTGGCGAATCACGGTCAGACAAACGCCATTCACACAGATGCTGTCATCGATCTTGAGGTCGCTGAGCACCTTGTGCGCCGCGATCGTGAACTGCCGCGCCGCGCTGATCGCGCGCACGGCTTTGATTTGACCAATCTCTTCGACTAATCCGGTAAACACAGGTCGCGTTCTCCTCGAAGCATTCGTCCTTCGCGGGCTGGCCGTCGCCCGGGGCCTCAATCGGCGCGGGGATAAGTGATCTGCCCCGTCACCAGTGCGTTGTCGCCGATGATTCTCCACTCCGGTTGGTCGAGCGTGATCGAATGCGTGATGCTGGCAATGGGCAAATCCCGGAAGGCAACGATGCCTTCGCCCAAGATTTTGGGGGCGATGAAGCAGGCCAGCCGGTCGGCATGCTTTTCAGCGAGCAGCGTGCTGAACACCCGGCGGCCGCCTTCGACCAGCACCGAGGCAATGCCTTCCTGGCCGATGCGCTCCAGCACGCGCGTCATCTGCAGGCTGCCGGAATGCGAGGGCTGCACCTGCCACACCCGGGCGCCGCGCTGTTGAAGCTGCTTCTGCTTTTCGTATTCCTTGCACTCGCTGGAGATGATGATAATGGTCTTGTCCACGAAATTATCGTTGAGCACTTTGGCCTGCAGCGGCACGCGCAAATGGCTGTCGAGCACGAGACGGCGCGGCTGCGGACCGTCTTCATGGCGCACGGTGAGCTGCGGGTCATCGGTCAGCACCGTGCCGATGCCGACCAGCACCGCATCGTTTTGCCAGCGCCAGCGGTGCACCAGCACGCGCGCGCGCTCGTTGCTGATCCAGCGCGAATGGCCCTTGGAATCGGCGATCTTGCCGTCGATGCTTTGCGCGATTTTCAACGTGAGGAAAGGCAGACGGGTGGTGATGTATTTGAAGTAGGATTCGTTGAGGCGGCGGCAGATATCTTCCAGCAAGCCGGTTTCCACGATCAGGCCGCGCTCGCGCAGAATCTTGATGCCCCGGCCATTGACCAGCGGATTGGGATCGACGCTGCCGATGATCAACTTGCGAATGCCGGATTCGATCACGCGATCGACGCACGGCGGCGTTTTGCCGTAGTGGCTGCAGGGCTCGAGCGTGCAATACAAAGTGGCGCCCTGCGCCAGATGCCCGGCTTCGCGTAATGCTTCAACTTCGGCGTGATCCCCGCCGAATTTGCGATGATAGCCCGTGCCGACAATCTCTCCCTCACGCACCACCACCGCGCCCACCATGGGATTGGGGCTGACGAATCCGCGGCCCCGCGCCGCGAGATCAATGGCAGTCTTGAGAAATTCCTTGTCCGAGTTTGAGAAGCGATGTTCCAACGCTAAATCCTTGTTAATTCCCGCGCAATATAACCTCCATCTGCCAAGCTGTCAAGCGCTTTTTCCGGCAGATTCCCGCGCATCACGGCCTCACTGAGTAACTATTAGTAGGGTGAACGAAAAACCCAAATACAACATATCGAAACTTTTGCTTGACTTCTTGCGAGCCAGAGGTTATATTGGCGGCGTTTTGTGCCGGGCAGTCTGTCGAATCCAGCAAGCAGATCAAGCAATAAATCGATTTGCACTCTGATTCTGACGGCACAAAATGCAGTGCAGTCACACCCCCCTCACGGCGCGCCACACCTCATCGGAAGCATGATGGAACTGGGGCATTAGCAATTATTGGCATCCGTCCCTCAGGTTGAAATCTGAACGACTTGTGCCAGGGAGGCAACGGAAAATTCTCAGCCCGAAAGCCATTTGAGAAATTCGGGCCGTGATTTTTTCGTGAAAAGCCAGAGATTCCGGTCCCGCCCTTCGCTCAGCCTGATCTTGATCGGCTGTCATTTCCGGCGCTGCCAGCAGCAGACATTCCTTCGGTCGTGGCGATGACGATCGCCAAATCCCAAGCCGCTGCAGAAATTCTCTCTCAGGCTCCTGCCGGAGCAATGCTGATCGTGCGCTGATCCGCTCTCTGCACTTTCGCGTCCTGCCCCGCTTGCCGCGTGCAACTGCATGCGTGGCGCAGAGGCAGTTTGGCAACCAGGAACGGTTCCGTCGTTGAAAAGTTGTGCCGTTTGATCACCCACATCATGGAGGAACAACATGGCCTCAAGAGCAACAACCTTGAATGTCCCCACGCAACCGAAAACCTCGAATGGCAACGGCCATCCTGCCGCCCCCGTTCCGGGTATTGGCGCCGCGCCGGCCAGCCTTGCCGAGTCCGGGCTTGCCATTACGCGTTACTTCACCGACGGTAAACAATCTCCCTTCGAGCAGGTCCAGTGGGAGCGCCGCAGCGCCCTCATCTCCAATGAGAAAGGCGAAACCGTTTTCCGGCAGGATGAGGTCGAGGTGCCGGCCTTCTGGTCGCAAACCGCGACCAATGTGGTGGTCAGCAAATATTTCAACGGCAAGCTCGGCACGCCGCAGCGCGAAAACAGCGTGCGCCGTTTGATCGACCGCGTCGCGGCCACCATTCGCGACTGGGGCGCCGCCGGCGGTTATTTTGCCGGCCCGGCGGAGGCCACGGCCTTCTATGATGAGCTGGTCCATCTGCTCGTGCAACAGAAGCTCTCCTTCAACAGCCCGGTTTGGTTCAATTGCGGCATCGAGAAGAAACCGCAGTGCTCGGCCTGCTTCATCAATTCCGTGGAAGACCGCATGGAATCGATTCTGGAGCTGGCGAAAACCGAGGGCATGCTGTTCAAGTGGGGCTCGGGAACCGGCTCCAATCTTTCCCCGCTGCGCTCTTCCAGGGAAAAGCTGTCGAGCGGCGGCATCGCCAGCGGCCCGGTGAGTTTCATGCGCGGCTTCGATGCGTTTGCCGGCGTGATCAAAAGCGGCGGCAAAACCCGGCGCGCCGCCAAGATGGTGATTCTCAATGCCGACCATCCCGACATTGTCGAGTTCATCAGCAGCAAAGCCAACGAAGAAAAAAAGGCCTGGGCTTTGATCGACGCCGGTTATGACGGTTCGTTCAACGGCGAAGCCTATCATTCGATCTTTTTCCAGAACGCCAACCACAGCGTGCGCGTGACCGACGAGTTCATGCGCGCGATCGAACGCGACGGCGAATGGCAAACGCGCGCCGTCACCACCGGGGAAGCGGTGGAGACTTTCCGCGCCCGCGATTTGATGAAGCTGATTGCGGAAGCGGCATGGCTGTGCGGCGATCCCGGCATGCAGTTCGACACCACCATCAATCAGTGGCACACTTGCTCCACTAGCGATCGCATCCACGCCAGCAATCCCTGCAGCGAGTACATGTTCCTCAACGACACCGCCTGTAATCTCGCGTCGCTCAATCTCATGCGCTTTCGCCATGCCGACGGCAGTTTCGATCACGCCGCTTTCACCCACGCGGTCAGCATCGCGATTCTGGCGCAGGAGATCATCGTGGACAACGCCAGCTATCCCACGCCCAAAATCGAAAAGAACAGCCACGAATACCGGCCGCTGGGCCTGGGTTATGCCAATCTGGGCGCGCTGCTGATGGCCTCCGGCCTGCCCTACGACAGCGACGCAGGCCGCGCCCATGCCGGCCTGATCACGGCGCTCATGCACGGCCAGGCCTACAAAACTTCGGCGCTCATCGCCAGCACCATGGGCCCGTTTCCGGGTTACAGCCGCAATCGCGAACCCATGCTGCGGGTGATCCAGCAGCACGCCGCGCATGTCGATGCCATCGATCAGCGCCTGGTGCCCTCTTCCCTGTTTCAGGTGACCAAGAACGTGTGGGCGGAAGCCTACGAGCTGGGCCGGGAATTCGGCTACAAGAATTCCCAAGTCACGGTGCTGGCGCCCACCGGCACGATCGGGTTCATGATGGATTGTGATACCACCGGCGTGGAGCCGGACATTGCGCTGGTGAAATACAAGAAGCTGGTGGGCGGCGGCATGATCAAGATCGTCAACCAAACCGTGCCGGAGGCGCTGCAGAAGCTGGGCTACAGCGCCGAGCAGCGCAAAGCCATTTTGGAATACATCGATCGCAATGACACCATCGAGGGCGCACCCGGCCTGCACGAGGAGCATCTGCCGGTGTTCGATTGCGCCTTCAAGCCGGCGCGCGGCCAACGCACGATTCACTACATGGGCCACGTGAAGATGATGGCGGCGGTGCAGCCCTTCCTTTCCGGCGCGATCTCGAAGACGGTCAACATGCCGCATGAAGTCACGGCCGATGACATTGCGGCAACCTATCTGCAGGCCTGGAAAATGGGTTTGAAAGCCATCGCCATCTATCGCGACGGCTGCAAGCGGATTCAGCCGCTGGTGACCAGCCTCGAGGAAAGCAAACCGGCAAAGCCGAAAACGGCAGCCGCAGAGGAGTTGAAACCCGTGCGCCGGCGCCTGCCGGATGAGCGGCAATCCATCACGCACAAATTCAGCATTGCGGGACATGAGGGTTATCTCACCGTCGGCATGTATGAAGACGGCACCCCGGGCGAGATTTTCGTGGTGATGGCCAAGGAAGGCTCGGTGGTCTCAGGCTTGATGGATTCATTTGCCACCGCGATTTCCTTGGCGTTGCAGTACGGCGTGCCGCTGCAGGTATTGGTGCGCAAGTTCCAGCACGCGCGTTTCGAGCCGTCGGGCTTCACTACCAATCCCCAGATTCGCATGGCGAAGTCGATCACCGATTATATTTTCCGCTGGCTGGCGCTGAAGTTTTTGCCGGATCAGGAGATTCCCGCCAACGGCCACAGCACCGGCATGGACGCGGATTTCGGCATCGACAACGCGGAGAATGGCGCTACGGGGAATGGCGCCGCGGGCGCAACGCCGGCGGATCACAAGCTGGCCATGGCGCGCGCCTCCCAACTCGAACACAGCACCTACCAAAGCCAGGCCGATGCACCGCCCTGCCACGAATGCGGCAGCGTGATGGTGCGCAGCGGAAGCTGTTACAAATGCTTAGAGTGCGGGGCAACGAGCGGGTGTTCGTGAGGTTTGAATCCAACTTTCCCCCAACAAATATTTGTTGGGGGGATTGCTTTTTTGATAAAGATAGTTCAAAGCAGAGTCAAACGATGAAAGAATTATTCTCAAATCTCTCTCTCATTCACTGGCTATTCTTGCTTTTTTTTCAGTTTTTTACGGTAGGAATTTTAGTCTTTTTATTCATGAAATGGTTTTTACGTAAAGAGTTGAGGTTGTACCGAAATCTGAAAAGGCCAGTGATGATCATCACGCCGAGTAACTCGCAGGGCGTAAAGATTGAGAGTACCGAAATGGAACTTGAAACAAGAATGCTTGTAAAAAATGGATTTTTTCGGATTGACAATGAATCGACTGATTTTCGGTCCTTCAATCCACGCAGCAATCATTGTCTTGTCGTTCTTGGCTATCATCCAGACATGCACGGTCTCGATGAGGTGCTTACCAAAGTCAAAATGTTGCAGATCCCTTTAATTGTTTTCACTTACGGTAAAAACATTAACGCAATTGCTCAAAGGGACAAAACAAAACTGGATAGCTACCCTTTGACGTTGTATGCGAATTTTCAACTCACATTACTCAATCACATCTTCACAACTTTGGCTACGTATCCATATGAACAGAAATGACATCAACCGAATTATCGTCGATTTTGCGAAAAATAACCTTTCTCCGCAAGAAACTGAACGGCGAGAAATAGCAAAAGAATACGAAAAGCTTAAGACGTTTCTCGATGGAAAGACACTCCAAAACGGCTCATATGCTCGTTTTACGTCAACGACTCCGGTTCATGATCTTGATGTGATTTATGTTTTACCAGAGGAAATCTCAGCCCCTCTTAAAAAGATGATACTCATGGAATCAGGACCGCTTGATATTAGCAATATCTTGGAAAGTTTGGCTGAAAAACTGAGACACGATTATGCCAGCCAAGCGCGCGTCAAAACACAACCTCACTCGGTGGGCATTTATTTTGGCAGCGATGATGATTTTTCCATAGACGTCGTGCCTGCGATACCCATTGAAAATGAAATGTTCAGAGTTCCAGAGTCTTCGCACTTATCAATCCCAAGGAGAAGAAAGCTATATGAATCAAATCCTACCCTCAAATGGATAAAATCAGATCCGAAGGGATATATCAAGGACGCCTCGAATGTCGATGAGCGTACAAATGGTTATTTTCGTAAAACAGCAAAGTTTGTGAAAAAATGGAAAAACAGATGCAAAGAAATCGATCCAAACTTTCGGCTAAAATCATTTCACCTTGAATTGGTCGTGACAGAATTTTTCCAAAATGCTCCCGCACTGATCTGCTTCGATGTTGTTGAGAAGTTTTTTATCAATCTGAATCAAAAAGTTGAAAAGCCTCAAATTCCAGACAAGGCTGACAAGAACATGTTTGTCGACCAATATCTTGTTGATCTGACCGAAGATGAGCGCTCAACGATTCTGAAGTTCAGAAATGAGGCACTCTCATATATTAAAGAAATGGAAGTCGCTCAGTCGGAAACCAAGTGCCTCGAACTGATCAAAGCACTTTTATTCAATTCTAAACAGGGAAATGCTCCCAACGTGATTTCAAATGGAGCAACTAGATTCAGCCCTGCATATTCAAAGCCATATTGTATCATCTGAAGTACTATGATTATTACGGACGATGACCACGCTTGGCTTGCTCAAAACTACTCTAGCTTGAAATACAGTATAGATGGCGAACTTGTAATAATTGAGGGACAATTTGATTTCATTGCTGCGTATTATGAGCAGCAAAAAAGATACGTTATTAATCCGAACAGTCAGCATGAAGCGTCGCCCATCATCCAAGATAGCTATCAAATCAGAGTCACCTTTCCTTCAGGAAAGCCGGAGTATCCAAGAGTTTGGGAAATTGGTGGAAGGCTTCAAGCTGTCGCAAAAAAATCTGGAAAAAAGCCAGAAGATTTGCACATCATTCCTGCCGACGACTCCCTTTGTTTAGTGGGGCTTCTTGATATCCAATTCGATATCACTTTGCAGGAGTATTTTGACGGTCCGTTGCTGCAGTTTTTTCATGATCAAAGCTATTTTGAACGATACGGGAAATGGGTCAGAGGTGAATATTCTCATGGTATGCTCGGTGTTATCGAAAACTATTGTGACAAACTTCAGGAAGGCGTACAACTTGCGGATTGGTGTTTGAAAATCCTCCTTGACAGTAAAGCCGTGAAGCTTCTCAAACTCATATTCAAAAAAAATGGACTTGCTGGGCATCATTTGTGCATTTGTGATGCTGGAAAAAAGTTTCGGCATTGCCACACAAAAGTTTTGCAAGGGTTGCGGCACTTACAAAACTACGTGAAGGATGATCCGAAAATTCGCTGTAAGGATATTTATGAAATTCTTGTCAAGCATCATGAATGATAATTGTTACTTAAACGAAATACAAAGGGCATACTCATTCGAGATGTCCTTTGCCATTTTAACAGATACGCCGCAGGCGTTCCACACCAAAACCGAGGGTCGCGCGCAGCGCACCCTCGGGAAACGGCCGTGCTCGCAAGAATCCTGAAGGGATTCAACAAGATGATGCCGCTATCTTGTTAATGCCCTCAGCGTCGAGTTTTTTGAATCTGTAAGGGCTTTGCGACGCGCCGAAAGCACAAAGGGCATCCCAATCGAGATGCCCTTTAGTGTTCGTGCGCGAAGATCGACTCTATTTGATCCGTGGCCGGGCTGCTTCCGGCAAATGATCGCGAATGAAATCAAATATCTGTTGCGCTAACTGAATTGCCTCGTTGACTTCCTGTTCGTCCGGGTCCGGCTCAAAAAACTCATTTGGGTAACGATATCCGGTTGCATAGGGAGTAAGTGTCGCGGCAGCATCATCAAAGAGTTGAAAGGATGGTTCGATTCCTTTGCACAAATCGACCAGGATTGAGAGATTGTGGTTTTTCTCGAATTCAATATCGTGACAAACCAGAAATCCTTTTAGCGCCTTCTCTGCCGCTTGTTGGCAATGATAAATCGCGATATCAAGATACGGTTCGGGATCGCTGGCAAGCCGGCGAGCAGAACCCAAGTCGTTTCTCGCCTTGGTGAGCCACGACTGCACGAGCTCATTCTTGGGATCATCCATAGAGAACCTTCCCCTTTTCCAGGATTCTTCGAGTCAATGAAGCCGGTACGGAACGATAGCGCTCCAGCTCCTGGCTTGTGCTGACAATGATTTCCGCAGGAATGCCAAGGCCTTGCAAACAGCGATAGGCGCGCGCCGCCCTCCGTGTCGGCGGCACATCGGCAGATTTTACAATGACGAGAATATCCACATCGCTGTGCCGGTGCGGCGTTCCCCAGGCGTACGAGCCAAAGAGAATGATTTTTTCCGGATTGAATTCTCGTACCAGCCGATCCGTCATTGTTTCCAGGGATTTCTTGATCTGCAGCATTTGCCAACTCGTGCGGTAAAGTAGATCTCATCTTTGCTACTGTCAACCTACTCAACTCTTTCTCAAAATGCAAGTGTCGCATCTGAGATGCCCTTAGCCTTAGCCATTTTAACAAATACGCCGCAGGCGTTCCACAACAAAACCGCGGGTCGCGCGCAGCGCACCCTCGAAAAACGGCCATGCCCGCAAGAATCCTGAAGGGATTCAACAATCGGCGTTGAGTCTTTTGAATCTGTGAAGGCTATACGACGTGCCGAAAACACAAAGGGCATCTCAATTCAAGATGCCCTTTATCGCTTTGGATGTTTGGTGTGCCGTTGCTCTGATTTGTTTGGGCTGCTCATTTTATATATCATCCCGCTGTCATTCCGCAGGGACTTTGTGAATAACTTGGGAGTGTGCCCAGTTCTTCACAGGATCCTTGCAGAATGACAGTGGCGGCGAATATCCTTTTCAAGAAAACAGCGCACCAATTTTCCCCTACCCCGCCTTGAGGGTGAGCAAAACCGCGCCCTTTTCCACCGCGGTATGCGCTTGCGCCGTCACCGCCGCCACCACGCCTGCCACCGGTGATTTAAGCTCGTTCTCCATTTTCATCGCTTCGATGACCACCAGCGCCTGCCCCGCGGTCACCGCGTCCCCGGCGTTTACCAAAATCCGCGTAATCAGACCCGGCATGGGCGCCTTCACCGTGGTTTCGGCGGGGGCCGCCTTGACCTGGCGTTGGAGTGCGCGCAGCGCCAGGCTGCGCTCGTCTTCCACGCTGGCGGTGTACACGTGCGGGCCGATGCGGACTTCCTGCTCGGGGTTGGCGCCGCTGAGTTGTACAGAATAAGCCTGGTCATCGATCAAGATCGAATACAAATCGCCGCGCACGTGGCGAAAGTCGAAGCGCACCGGTTTGCCCTCCAGCTCGGCAATACCGGCGGCCGCATCCACCACCCGGACCGCAACGATCCGCTCGCCAATTTTAACCTGGTAGTTCATCAAGCTGGCCCAAAAAAAGAAAAGCCGTTCACACGGCTTCTCAACAATCGCGTCATTGACGGAATGGAAGAATCGCTGGGCTGCACGACGGCGCCGGTGAAGCGCTGCCGGGCGGCGGTCAAGCTTCAGTTCCACTCTTCCCGGTCACCCCAGTCAAAGGAGTCTTCATCTTCATCGGGGTTGTCTTCGTCGTCCCAATCTTCTTCCTCCTCCCAGTCATCTTCTTCTGCTTCTTCGTCTTCTTCCTCCTCCTCCTCCTCCTCCTCGTCTTCTTCCTCTTCCTCTTCTTCGTCGGCGTCCTCCCAGTCTTCTTCATCGTCCCATTGTTCTTCGTCATCCCAGTCTTCGAAGTCGTCGAGTTCTTCTTCGCCTTCTTCGTCGATTTCTTCGAGGTCGGTGTCTTCTTCTTCGCCTTCCTCACCTTCCCCGCCTTCCCCGCCTTCGGGTTCGTCTTCGTCCGAGTCTTCGTCGTCCAAATCCTCTTCCTCCTCGTCCCACTCTTCCTCGTCCTCTTTGGGGCCAAGCTTGATGGTCTGCAAATCGAGCTCGCCCATCGGTCGCTGGTCAGTGTGTTCGAGGCGGAAAAGCGAATGGCCTGCCGCAATGCTCATCAGCTCAGACAACTCGCCGGTGAAGACACGGTCTGAGCCCAGGTCTTGCGTATTGGGTTTCGGTTGCATGCTCATCTCCTTCAATGGTTTCAAATTCGCTGTGTCCGCCCAGAAATGACTATGGGCCTGCGCTCAGGAATAACAGATCGCTGCTCCGGCGTCGGCCGTCATGCTTGCAGTTTCGCCGGCGAGCTGATGATAGACTGCTTCAGTCGCCGCGAGCATTTTCGGCAGAGAGAACGACTCCGCCGCGTGACGCTCAGCCGCGGCGCCCAGCCGCCGGCGCAGGGGAGCGTCTTCCGCCAGTTGCAGCGCCGCCTGCGTAAGGGCCTCGACGTCTTTGGGCGGCACCAGCAGGCCGGTCTGCCCCGGCTTGACGATGTCAAGTACGCCGTCGCAATTCGAAGAGATCACCGCTTTGCCCATGGCCATGGCTTCGATCAACACCAAGCCGAACGCCTCGGCGTGCGAGGGAAAAACAAACACATCGAGCGCGGCAAGCAGACGGGCGACGTCTTGGCGAAAGCCGAGGCAGATGGTCACCTCCTGCAAGCCCGCAGCGGCGATGCGATCAAGGATGAGCCGGGCTTCTTCTTCTTCGCCCCGGCTCGGTCCGCCGATCAACACAAAACGGGCGTGCGGCAGCCGGGACCGCAGACGGCGTGCCATCTCCAGGAACTCCAGATAGCCCTTGCTGATTTGCAGCCGGCCGACGATGCCGAAAACCAGATGCGCGGCGGACACGCCCAATTCCGCGCGCACCGCATCCGCCTCAAAACGTTCCGGGGAAAATTCCTGCAGATCGACCCCGTGGTGAATGACGCCGACTTTGCCGGCGGAGACAGGATGGGTCGCCAACAGATTGCGCCGAATGACTTCGGAGATGGCGATGAGGTAATCGACGCGGCGATAAAGATAGCGATGTAAAAGATCGCGTTTGGGCTTTTGCGTCCCGATGTGCTTGGTTAAGACCAGGGGAATTTGCGGCACGCCGGGATGCGACAGCGCCGGAACCAATGTCCACAGGTCGCGAGAATAGTGGGCGTGGATGACCTCCGGCTGTTCTTTCAGCAAGAGTTTTGCTAGCTTGAGAAGCGCTCGAGGATGGAAATATCCTCCCAGGCTCAAATCGTGCGGTTGGAAACCGCGCTTCTGGAAATCGGCATAGAGTGGAGAGCCGGGTCTACACAACGGCAGAATCTTGTGCCCGCGGTTCGCCAGATGCTGAGATAGATAGCTGACATGCATCTCCATACCTCCCCACGACGGTGAGGTACAGATCTGCAGGATTTGCGCCATGATGGAAACGAGCTAAGTCCTTGTTCTCGCGCCTACCTATCTTTTTTGCAGGGCGCAAGATAAACCATCGACCTTCAAAAAGCAAGCACTATTTGTACAGGTCGTGCGCGCGAATGTAACCTCGGACCACCTCGGGAACCAGGTAGCGTATCGATCTGTTATTTTTAACCTTGAGACGGATGGCAGTAGACGAAATTCCGATCAGATTGCCGCTGAGTTGATGATCGGCTTGAGTCAACGCTGCGGCCTCGGATTCCGATTGTTTTTCGGGGCGAGGATAAACCGCCAACTGCGCGAGGCTGCGGATCGCCTCAGGTTCACGCCACTTGTGAAATTCCGACAGACTGTCAGCGCCAATGATCAAATGGAATTGCGCACCGGCATATTCCGGCCGGCGACTCAGGAGGCGGAGAGTCTCAACGGTGTAAGAAGGCCCGGGCCTCTCCAGTTCCACGGTCGAGACTTCAAAGCGAGGATTGCCGGCAACAGCAGCACGCAACATCGCCAGGCGATGCGCGACCGCGGTGAGTTGCACGGCGTTCTTGTGGGGAGGCTGCGGCGCAAGCACAAATAGGACGCGCTCGAGCTGCAGCTCTTCGCTTGCGCTTTCTGCAATGATGAGATGGCCGTAGTGCACCGGATCAAACGTGCCGCCCAAAATGCCGACTCGCATGCGCTTCTCTAATTCCTGGCCTGGCCGTTCGTGGCAAGTTTGTCTTCCAGCATTTTGAGCAGTGTCTCGGCCCGTTGCCGGTATTTTTGCTCCGCCAAGCCGGCATTATTGGCCTCGGCCTTCTCTTGATCCTGGCGATACTTGTCGAGAAGAGTTCGCAGGCTTTCCCGGGCTTCGCTGTAGCGCTCCAGCTTGGTGAGGGCTTCGGCTTTGAAGAAAAGCGCCGGCTCATAGTACCGGGTATCATAGAAGCGGTTGAGCACGCCGTCGTAGTAGATCAACGCCGATTCGTAGTAGGCCATGCGGCGATAGAGGTCAGCGGTGCGGTACTCTTTCTTGGCGAGTTTATCGCGCGTGAGGTTGAGCTTGCTGACCACCTCCTGCCGCAAATCGCTGGTGGGATAATCATCCAGGAAGCGCTGAAACTCCTCGATGGCCTGCCAGGTGTATTTTTGATCGAGATCCGCTTTCGGCGAGAGTTGATAGTAGCACATGCCGAGTTTGTATTGCGCGTCGTCGAGGTATTCGCTTTGCGGGTAGAGGCGCAGGAGTTTTTCGTATTCCGCCGCGGCCGTGATGAATTCCTCCATGCCGTAGTGGCACTCCGCCAGGTAATACTGCGCCTCATCGACGAAGGTGCTGCCCGGCGCGTTCAGCGTCACGATGCGAAATTGGGTGCGGGCATCGTAGTAGTTCTTCTTGCGGAACAACTCCATGGCATAGGCCAGACGCTCTTCGTTGGTGAGGTTGGCGCGCAGCTTGTTGCTGCCGCAGGCCAGCAGCCCGGTGAGCACGGCAAGGCCCGCCAGCAGGCAAATACCGCCTCGCCGCAAGTGCAGGGAAAGACGGTTCCGGTTCATCTGAGTTTTCATTGGCACCTTGGTATAAGTTCCTATTGACTTCGCAGCGAATAAAACGCATAGACGATGGCGCCGGTTGCGGCGACCAGCACCGCTGGTTCGAGCCAACGGTGCGTGCGTTCCCGCTCCACCCAACGTCCGACGGTCATGGGCACGGCGGTGTTTTCCAGTCCGGCAATCTGGCCGGCTTGCACGGTATCGCGGTGCACGATCTGCACCAGTCCCTGAAAATATATCTCGCCGGTGGATTCATGGTGAACATCAAAGTCGACCGCCACCTGCGCCGACCGCTGTGCGCGCGCCGTGCGCAGCCAGCCCAACCATCCGCCCGGCAGCCGGCTGTAGGTCAATTGCGCTTGCACGACGGCATAATTGACCGCAATACCCTTTCTTGAGACGGTTTCCCGGTCAAAAACGCCTTGCCGGTTTTGCGCGCGAATGATTTCGGTCAACGCGTTTTGCAGCAGCCGGCCCGGGCTTTCGGCGCCGGCCGGCACGCGTGCGATCACAATCAGCGAATCAGGCACAGCCGCGAGCGTGGCAACCGGCTCCGCAGCACAGGCTCGCAAGGCTGCCTGTAGGAACTGCAGATTGCTGGGCGGCAGTTGCGCACCGGCCGGCGCAAATTCGAAAAAGAAAAATGCCGCAAGCAAAATCCTGGCTGTCTTCAACTGAAGCTCGCTTCCGGTTAAAGGCGAAGGATCGTGGTGAGCGCGTGGATTTTGCGGCGCCCGCCGGCTTCGATCACCACGCCGTAATTCAACAGCCAATTGGGCGAATGGCCGCGCCGGCCCGCAAACAGCAAGTCGGCGGTGTTAAACAGCCCGCAGCCGGCAGTGAATGCCATCCGCTCTTCCTGGCCCATCCAAAACGCACCGCCGCGCAAGGCGATCACCGAAAAGAGTTGCTGCTCGAATCCGACATGCGGCTCACGCACCATTTCCGTGTTGTCTTCTACCAGGTTGCGCACATCCAGGGCCAGCAGGGTGCCCGGCCGCGGCCTGGCACTCACGCCGAGATTAACGCTGCCATCCACGAAGCGTTCCGGATGGTCACGATAGCCCTGGCCGGGCTGCGTGGGCAGGGTGAGATAGCTGACGCCCACCAGCACGTTTTGCCATGGCGCCACCGTGATTCCATAGGCGGCCCGCATCACCCATTCCCGCCGCTCCGGCGCCGTGCTTTGATAATAAAGCCCCAGGCTCCCTCCCATCGCGACCCTTTCGGCAACCCGCATGCGCACCGCGAACACGCTGTATTGATTGTCGAGATATTCGTCGACCTCGCCCCACCCGGTGCGCGCCAGCAGCGCCCAGCGGGTGGATTGTTCCGCGATGAGGGCGGCGAAATCAAAAGGCCCGAGGCGCAGCACCATGCCCTTGATCAACAGCCCGGCAGTGGCGAGCGCCCGCGCGCTCGCACTGGTGGACTCGTTGAAGAAGCGCGCCGGTCGCGCCGCCGCCCATGCAGGCGTCAAGGGATTGAGAAAGAGCTTGAAAACCGGATCGCGTGCGCTGCGGCTGCCGAGATTGGCGGGATTGTACAAACCCGCCGCCAGTTCATCGTGTACCGCGACGAACGCGCCGCCCATGGCCAGCGGCCGCGCGCTCAGCGTATTGGTGGTGAGGTATGCCTCCTGCGCCCACGCGCCGGTGGCGCTGAAAAAAATGATGAGTGCGGCTCGCGCCGCAGCCAGACGGTTGCAAAATTGATTTCGGCATATCCATTCAGACCAGGGCAGCGGCTGGGAGCATCGTGGTTGATTCGGGGAATGGTGCAAGAGTCGCAAGAGACGATACACTTGTTTTCGCTTTTCTGAGTAGTCGAACTTCGATCTTCGGTTCCTCAAACTGCCGCGTATTCGGAGTGATGAGCCGGCTGAGAGCAAACGGCAAGGCAAACGCGAGCAGCAGCACTGCGCTCAGGCCGGTCAGCCAGCGCGGTTCATGCCGGCGCAGCCACATGCCGAGCAGCAGCGCGTTGAGCGCAGCCACCCAAAGCGAGACGGCATAGACGCCGAATGCAGGTGTGTACAGGATCATTTGCAGGTAGTAGTTCTGCGTATAGCCCAGGGCAAAGGCCTGAAAGTCGGCCTGCACCAGTGCTTTGCCGGCTTCAATGGCCACCCACAGAAACGGCACCGCGAGCAGATAGCCGCGCGGCCACCACCGCCGCAGCGGCAGCAGCAGCAGCGCAAACAAGACATAGAACGAGGCATGTACCGCAATGGTGTACATGTTGGTGAAGGGCCCCATTCGTCCGGAGGCCAGGATCGCGAGCGCCGTCAGCAGCAGCCCGAACAATGCGCTCCAGCGCACGGTCTCCGCCGGCGCTTTGTCCTGCAACAGCAGCAACAGGGGAATCAAGCCCCAGTAGGCCAGAAATCCCCAACGATAGGGCGGGAAGGCCAGGGTCAGGGCCACTGCCGCGAGCAGGCAGAGCAGCAGATTACGTGACCTCAAAGCTCGACCTCTTTGCCGCGGCGCGCGGATTCGTACATGGCTTCGATGATGCGCATGCGATCCAGGCTCTCTTCACCGGTGGAGAGCATGGGCGTGTCGTCGCGCAGGCATTTGATGAAGTGCCGCAGTTCGTTGCTGTAGGAGCGTTTGTAGCGCGACATGGGTTTGTCGTCGACGTGCGGGGTCAGATTGGTGAAATTGCCGTGCACTTCTTTCATCACCCGCAGGGGGTTGGTCATGGCCCAGCCTTGTGTGCCCAGCAAGTTGGTGTAGAGTTCGTCCTGGGCGGTGAGGAACGTCCAGCTCACTTCCAGCGCCAGAGAACTGCCGTCTTCGAGGTGCACGAACGCCACCGCGGTGTCTTCCACCTCGAGTTTGGAGACTTTGTTGTAGAGCGTGGCTTTCACGGCCTTGGCTTTCTTGTTGCCGAAGAGCCACAGTGAGAGGTCGAGCATCTGGATGCCCAAGTCCATCAGCACGCCGCCGCCGGAGTATTGCTTTTGAAAAAGCCAGGAGTGTTCCGACCATTTTTCCTGGCGGCGCAGCCAGCCGCAGCGGGCGTAGAAAATGTCGCCCAGTTCGCCGGCTTCGATGAAAGATTTCAGGTTGATGGCATCGCGGCGAAAGCGCACGTTCATCGCCACCATGAGTTTGCGCTGATAGCGCCGGGCCGCCTCCACCATGCTGCGGCCTTGTTCCAAGCTCAGCGCCATGGGTTTTTCGACCAAGACGTGCTTGCCGGCGGACAAGGCGGCGAGGGCGAGCGGCATGTGCATGTGGGTGGGCGCGCAAATGTCGATGGCGTCGATATCGTCGCGCTTCAGTACGTCGTCATCGCGGGTGTAGTATTGTGGGATGGCATAGCGCTCGGCCACGGCCTTGGCACGAGCGAGATTGGTGTCGCATACCGCCACCAAATCGACACCGGAGAGTTTTTTCCAAATGGGAATGTGCGCAACTTGTGCAATACCGCCGGCGCCGATGACGGCGAGTCTGATCGTTCTCATAGCCAAGGTTTCACTGAAGTGAGTGCAAGCGGTCCAGGTAATTTTGCAGAATCAAAATGGCCGCCAACTGGTCGATTTTTTCTTTGGGTTGCCGCCGGGCGCCGGTCTCCGCCAGCGTGCGTTCCGCCTGTTTGCTCGACCAGCGTTCATCCCAGGCCACCACCGGCACGGTCACCTGCTGCTCGAGCTCACGAATGAAGGCTTGCACGGTCTTGGTCATGTCGCTGTCGTCACCGTTGAGGTGGCGCGGCAGCCCCACGACGATCAAGCCGACCTCTTCCTCCTGGAGGAGCCGCCGCAAGCGCGCGAACAACTCGCCCTTCCCGGTGAAGGGCAGCGTGTCACGGCCATGCGCCAGCAGATGCAAAGCGTCGCTCACCGCCACGCCGATGCGGCGCCTGCCGTAGTCCAATGCGAGAATTCTCCGGCCGGGCGGCGCGGCCTGCACAGTAGCCATAGGCAAATCAGTGTTGCTGAACAAGCGTGAGTGACTTTCTCGAGGAGGCGCGTCACGGCGTCTGGCGAGGTTCCTTTTCCCCATCCTCTTGCTCGCCGGCTTTTTCCTCGTCGCCCTCCTCCTCATCTTCCCAATCCTCATCCCAGTCTTCCCAGTCGTTCTTGCCGTCTTCGTTGCGCGGCGGTAGATCGGTGAGCGGCTGCTTCAATACTTCTTTGAGCAGCTTGCCGGCCTTGAAGTGGGTTTTGCGGCGGGCGGGCACGTAGATGATTTCGCCGGTTTTGGGGTTGCGCGCCTTGGGCTTGGGCTTGGTGGTTTTCACCTCGAACACGCCAAAATCGCGGATTTCGATGCGGATCTCCGGGTTGGCTTGTTCCATGAACTCGCGCAACGCGGTGAACACGCCATCGACGACCTTCTCGGTGAGATAGATCTTCTCGTTGACGATCTTCGCGGTTCGTTTGGCAACGTCTTTCTTGGTAATGGTGCTCTTCATGACCACGACTCCTCATTTTGCGTTCATACGGCACTCGCCGGAAGATTCAGAGAACTTCCTCCTCCGCGATCAATTCGTCGGTCCCGCCGACCCGCTCGACGCTGAACACGCCGTTGACCTTGCTGATGCGGCCGATGACCCGGGTGAGATGCTGCAAGTTTTTCACTTCAATGATGATGTTGCTGTGCACTACCCCGTCTTCCGCGCGCATCTCGATGCTGACGATGTTGGTGTCGGTTTGCGAAATGGCGTCGCTGACATCGCGCAGGAAGTGCTTGCGGTCCGTGCCCAGCAACTGCAGCCGCACGGTGAAATGCTTGTTGGGCTCGACGTCCCACTGCACTTCCACCCGGCGCTCCGGGTTTTCCAGCAGCCGCAGGATGTTCGGGCAGTCGGTGCGATGCACCACCACGCCCCGGCCCTGCGTCAAAAAGCCGAGAATGCGGTCGCCCGGCACCGGCTGGCAGCATTTGCCGAAATTGATGAGCAAATGATCCAGGCCCTGCACACGCACGCCAATGGCCGAGCCGCGCGCCTTGTCGATGATCTTCTTGAAAAAGCCGGGCTTGTCGTTGCCCTCCGGCACTTCCGGTAGAATCTTCTGGATGACACTCTGCGCCGCCACGTCGCCCCGGCCGATGGCGGCATGCAGCTCGACGGCATCCGCCAAACCCAGAAGCTGCGCCACTTCATTGACGTCGATCTCGTCCCGGTTCACGTGCGCCCGCTTGAAAGCCTTCTCCAAAATCTCCGCGCCGAGCTTCTGGCTTTGCTCGGCCATGGATTCTTTCAACCAGCGCTTGATCTTGGCGCGCGCCTTGGAAGTTTGCGCGAACTTGATCCAATCCTTGTTCGGTTTCTGATTGGCGCTGGTGATGATCTCGACCGTGTCCCCGCTCTTCAGGCGATAGTTGAGCGGCACGATGCGGCCGTTCACTTTGGCGCCGATGCAATGCAGGCCGATGTCGGTGTGCACTGCAAAGGCGAAATCCACCGGCGTGCTGCCCACCGGCAGCTTGTTGAGCCGGCCCTTGGGCGTGAACACGAACACCTCATCTTGAAACAAATCGATCCGCAGGTTCTCCATGAACTCCTTCGGATCGTTGGTGTCGTGCTGCCACTCCAGCATCTGGCGCAGCCAGGCAAGCTGCTTGTCAAGCTCGTCGGCTTTCTGCTTGCCTTCCTTGTAGCGCCAGTGCGCCGCCACGCCCACTTCCGCCGTCCGGTGCATGTCCTCGGTGCGGATTTGCACTTCCACCATCTTGCCTCCGGCGCCGACGACGGTGGTGTGCAGCGATTGATACAGGTTGGATTTCGGCGTGGCAATGTAGTCTTTGAAACGTTCTGCCACGGGCGTGAAGAGATTGTGCACGATGCCCAGCACGAAGTAGCAGTCTTCGGTGCGCTTCACGACGATGCGCACGGCGAGCAAATCGAAAATCTCTTCGAACGATTTGTCGCGGCTCAGCATTTTCTGAAAAATGCTGTAGAGATGCTTGGGCCGGCCGGTGATCTTCGCCGGCAGGCCGGCGTCCCTCAGCGCGGCCCGCACCGGCTCGGTGAAGCGCCGGAGATAGGCCTCCCGCTCCTCCCGCTTCTCGGCGATCTTGTTGACGAGATTCCAGTAGGCCTGCGGCGCCAGGGTTTTGAACGCCAGGTCTTCCAGCTCCCAGCGGACTTTGCCGATGCCCAGCCGGTGCGCCAACGGCCCGTAAATTTCGCGGGTTTCGAGCGCGATGCGCCTTTGCTTCTTCTCCGGCAGGTATTCGATGGTGCGCATGTTGTGCAGCCGGTCGGCAAATTTGATCAGGATGACGCGAATGTCCTTCACCATCGACAGCAGCATCTTGCGGAAGTTTTCCGCCTGGCGAACTTCCACGCTGTCGAATTTCAGCTCCGAGATTTTGGTCACGCCGTCCACCAGGCCGGCGATTTCCTCGCCGAACTTTTCCTGCACCTCTGCGATCGTCACGCCGGTGTCCTCCACCACGTCGTGCAGCAGGCCGCCGACGATGGTGACGTAGTCCATGCGCAACTCGCACAGGATTTTGGCGACCTCCACGCAATGAACGAAATAAGGCTCGCCGGATTTGCGCAACTGGTTGCGATGCGCCTCTTCGCTGAAATGAAACGCCTGCGCCAGCAGCTCATGATTGATGGGATGCTTGCTGTAGCGGTGCAGCCGGCGCACAATCCGCGCCAGCTCCTTGTCGAAGTCGTATGTTGCCATGATGCCCGTTCGTGCCAGTCTGTCCCGTCTCGTTGCCTTCGCCACCCGACCCCGGCGTTCATCAAAGCTCACCGTTGCTCTTTCCTGCACAGGAGCGCTCACCTCATCTCACCTCGCTGCCTCACTGATTCCTCAGCCTGCTGCCGCCGCGCTGCATGTCTCCGGTCGCGCCCGTCGGCATGCGCGGCAGGGCTTCTACTCAAAACGGCGCGCCGCTGAAACTGTTTTCCGTATGAAAGCGATCAATGTCCGCAAAGCGCACATTGTCTTTGTGGAACAGCAACTCCACCGTGCCGGTGGGGCCGTTGCGCTGCTTGCCGATGATGATTTCCGCGGTGTTGTCGTTCAATTCCCGGGTGTATTGCCCCGGCCGGTAAATGAACATGACGATGTCGGCGTCCTGCTCGATGGCGCCCGATTCCCGCAAATCCGAAAGCTGGGGCCGCTTGTCGCCGCCGCGCTGCTCCACCGCGCGCGAAAGCTGCGAGAGCGCGATCACCGGCACATCCAGCTCCTTCGCCAGCGCCTTGAGCGATTGTGAAATCAATGAAATCTCAATCTGCCGGCTTTCGGCGCTGCGCGGGCCGCGCACGAGTTGCAAATAATCGACGATGAACATGCCGACATGCTTCTCCGCCGCCAGCCGCCGCGCCTTCGCGCGAATCTCCATTACCGTCAAGGCCGGCGAGTCATCGATGAAAATCGGCGCCTCCGCCAGCCGGCCGACCGCATGCGCCAGCCGCGCGAAATGCTCGCGCGGCAGCTTGCCGGTGCGCACCTGATGCGAGTTGACGCGCGCCTCACTGCACAACAGCCGCAGCGCAAGCTGATAGCTCGCCATTTCCAGCGAGAAGATTCCGACGCCGACTTTGTGATCAATGGCGGCGTTGCGCGCGATGTTCAAACAAAAGGCGGTCTTGCCCATCGAGGGCCGGCCCGCGATGATGATCAAGTCGGACTTCTGGAAGCCCGAGGTCATCTCATCCAAGTCTTTGAAGCCGGTGGCCACCCCGGTGACGCTGCCTTTGCGTTGATGATAGGTTTCGATCGTCTCGAAGGTGCGGTGCAGCACCGGGTTGATCGACTCGAAGCCCCGGCGCAGCCGGCGTTCCGACAGCGCGAAGATGCGCTGCTCCGCCTTGTCCAGCAAATCATCGACCGGCTCCTTGCCCTCGAACGCCTCGCTGGAAATCTCGGTGGCGACGCCGATCAGCCGGCGCAGAATCGCCTTCTCCAACACCAGGCGGGCATGATACTCGACATTGGCGGCCGAAGGCACGCTTGCCACCAGCTCGGCGAGATAGTAATTGCCGCCGGCGCCATCGAGATGCTGCTGACGTTGCAATTCCGCCGACACCGTCAGCGTGTCGATCGGGTGATTGCGATCGAACAAGGACTGCATTGCCTGGAAAATGTACTGATGGCTGCTGGTGTAGAAGCACCAGTCTTCCAGCAATTCGATCGCCTTGCTGACAGCATTGCTCTCCTGCAGCATGGCGCCGAGCACGGCCTTCTCCGCATTCAAATCCTGCGGCGGCAGCCGGTCGATAATCTGATCGACAGTCGGCCGCCGGACATTCTCGTCGTGCTGCGTTTTGCGCTGCGCTGCCGGATTTTCCAACATTTCTTTGTCTGGTTGGCGCCGGATTGCCGAGCCGCCGCACGTTCACGTGCCCGGCTGCTCTGCGCCCGGCGCGGTTTCTCAACTGGTAGTGCGGGCGATGCTTGCCTGCCCGGCCGCCGGGAGGGCCAGCACGGCCTGCCAAATTTCAAAGGCCACTTCACTTTTGGACAGCAGCGGCAGCCGGGTGATATTCCCGGCGGCGTCGATCAGCGTGACGCGATTGGTTTCCCCTTTGAAACCGGCGCCAGCCTCGGTTGCCTCATTCAGCACGATCAGATCGAGCGCTTTTTCCCGCAGCTTTTGCTGCGCATGCGGCACCGCGTTTTCCGTCTCCAACGCGAAGCCCACGTGCACCGCCGCGGTTTTCTGCCGGCTGAGCAGGCGCAGAATGTCATCGTTCGCTTCGAGCTCGAGCACAGTGGTGGCGCTGCTCTTCTTGATTTTTTCCGCGGCTCGCTGCCGCGGCCGATAGTCGGAAACCGCTGCGGTCATCACCACCACCTGCGCTCCGGGATAGTGCGCCAGCACGGCTTCGCGCATGTCATTGGCGCTCACCACCGGCACGGTTTGAATCTTGTAAGGCGGCGGCAACTCGGTCGGGCCGTGCACCAGCACGACTTCCGCGCCCAGCACCCAGGCCGCCTCCGCGACCGCGAAGCCCATGCGGCCGGAGCTGGGATTGGTGAGCATGCGCACCGGATCGAGATATTCTTCGGTGCGGCCGGCGGTGACCAGCACTTTCATGCCCTGCAGCGGTTGGCTCGGCTGCGCCGCGGCCAGCGCCGCGGCCAGTATCCACTCCAGTCGCGCCAGCCGGCCCCAGCCCGCGCCCTCGGTGGTGGTCGCCAACTCGCCGAATTCCGGATCAACGCAGCGGTAGCCGGCCTGCCGCAGGCGCTGCAAGTTGCGCTGCACCAGCGGATCCTCCCACATCGCGGCGTTCATGGCCGGACACAAAACCACCGGCACGCGCGCCGCCCGGATGGTGGCGCTCACCGGTTCATCGGCAAAACCGTTAGCCAGCCGCGCCAGCGTGTTGGCGGTGGCCGGGCACACGATGATGAGATCGCCCCAGCGCGACCAATTGATGTGCGCGATCGCCGCGGTATCGGCCGCCGGGAACAGGCTGGTCAGCACGGGATTCTCGCTCAGCGCCGCAAAGGTCAGGGGCGTGACGAATTCCCGCGCGCTCGGCGTCATCATCACGCGCACGGTGGCGCCCCGGCGCTTGAGCTCCCGCACCAACTCGCAGCTCTTGTAGCAGGCGATTCCGCCGCTCACCCCCAGGAGGATTTTTTTGCCGTTGAATCGCAGGGTCAGTTCTCCCGATCTGCGGGTGCCTCCGCATAATCGAAATTCAACTTGCCGCCCATCATCTCATCGAGCGAGATGGAAGTGGGCTTGGGCAGCTTGATCAGCTTCACCGGTGCCTTGGCGCGCTCGTCACGCACCTCTTCCACGTCGTCATCGCTGTCATTGGCGTGCACGTTGTCCAGGGCGCTGTCATAGCCCAGCTCCTGCTCGATGTAACGTTTTTGTTCGTCGTTGATCTGGCGCGCCCGCTTGGCGATCACCACGATCGCTTCATACAAATTGCCGGCGTGCCGCTCCAGTTCTTCCAGAGGTACAGTGCTGACCATGAAATTATCTCCGATTGATCGATGCGTTATGTGAATCTGATTGATTGCCAAATTGCCGCGCCCGGCGGCAGCTCAGTTGTCTTCCGCCGGCGCCGTTTGCCTGCGATAGCGCGCAATGATCTCCGCCACCTGCCGCACGGTATCATCCAAATCGAAATTCGTCACCACGTGATCATACTGTTCCTCAGCCGCCATTTCCTGCTCGGCGGCTTGCAGCCGGGCGGCGATTTCCTCCGCCGAATCGGTGTTGCGGCCGTGCAGCCGCTCGCGCAACAACTCCAGCGAGGGCGGGCGGATGAAGATCAAAATCGCGCGCTCGCCCATCAGCCGTTTGATGTTGAGGCCGCCCTGCACGTCAATGTCCATCAGCACGAATTTCCCCTGCGCCAGCCACTGCTCGACGTTTTCGCGCAGCGTGCCGTACAGGTTGCCGTGCACCAGGGCATATTCCAAAAAGCGGCCGCGGTCGATGCCCTGCTGGAATTCCTCCGGGCTGAGGAAGAAATACTCGCGGCCGTGGCGCTCATTGCCGCGCGGCTTGCGCGTCGTCGCCGAAACCGAATAACAAAAATCCGAATTGTTCGTTTGCAGCAGCCGTTGCAGAATCGTGGTTTTTCCACCGCCGGAGGGCGCCGATAACACCACCAAATATCCGGAAGCAGACGTTTGCCCGTCCGTAGTTGCGCGTGCATGATCCAGGGGCATGGCGTTACTCGATGTTTTGAATTTGTTCGCGGAGCTTTTCCACTTCCTCTTTGATCTCGACCACGAGATGCGCGATCTTGGCATCATTGGCTTTGGCGCCAATGGTGTTGGCCTCGCGATTCATCTCCTGCAGCAAGAAATTCAGTTTGCGGCCGGCCGGCGCCTCTTCCGCCAGTGCCTCCAGAAACAACGTGTTGTGGCTGCGAAAGCGCGTGCATTCCTCGGTGACATCGACGCGATCGGCAAGCAGGGCCACCTCCAGCTCCAGGCGGTTGGGATCCAATTCCTTCGTCTGCACCATCTCTTTCACGCGCTGATACAACCGCTGAAACTCCTCCCCGCGCCGCGCCAGCGAGCGCGCCTCGATTTCCTCCAGCCGTTGCTGTAGCGCTTCGAGGCGGCGGCGCAAATCATTGGTGATCTCCAGGCCTTCGCGCTGGCGCATGTCGTTCAAGTTGCGCATCGCCTGCGCGATGGCGTTTTCCACAGTCTGCCAAACCTCCGCCGGGAGCTGGTCATTACTGTCGGTGGTGAGAATCTCGGAAAAGTGCAGCAAATGGTCGATGGTAATCTCGCCGGCGAGGCCGAGATCGTCCCGCAGTTTCTCCAGCAATTGCTTGTGGTGCGAGGCCGCCTCCATGTCCAGCCGCAGCCCGAGCCCGGTGTCACGCTCGCTCTTGAGGGTGACGACGAGATTGATCCGGCCGCGCGATACGTATTTGCGCACCATCTCTTTCACGGTTTCTTCGTAGGCGCTCAATGCGCGCGGCAGCCGCATGGTCACATCCAGAAAGCGATGGTTGACGGCCCGTACTTCGACAAAGGACTCGTAACCATCACTCTTGAATTCTCCCTGGCCATAGCCAGTCATGCTTGTAATCATCAGTGCGCTTCGGTCATGTTTATAGTTACGCCCGATTCAATTTTGCAATAAGTTACAATTTACAAGCGGTTTAGATTTTACGAAAGCCGCTGCTAAGATACAACACAATTTTTGGGAAATTTTTTCTGAGTGAAAGGAAGAAAGATCAACGAGATATAACGTGGAGTGAACGCGGGGCTACCTGGCACTTGCCACGGATGGGAAAGGGTGTTGTCATTTTGTGATCCTGTTAGACTGGGCCGGATTGTGGTCAGCCTGCGGTCCGGAACAGAAGCGCAATGAAATGGTTCCGTTGATCCTGCCCGAGCAGGGATAGCGCTGCTGTTTAGGCCAAACTTACGGCCCTCCACCACAGGACATCGGTCGCGCGGGTCGAGTCAAGCTGGCCTCATCACACAATAACGTCTTCGGTTGGTTCGACCAAACCACATCCAATTTGGGCTTGTTAGTGTGCTCCGAAGAGCGGAAACGCATGTCGTAGCCGTCCAAATCCTCATCCGGCGTCCACAAAATCACGCCATGGTTGTTATTAGGATCCGCCAGCCAATCTTGCACCGCGTTGGTCAAAGTCCAGCTTTTCCAGGTGCCGGTTTCGCTTTGCTTAACCTGCACCGTGCTTTCCATCGTGGCCAGGGCATCGGTGCCATTGATCGCTGCACAGGGCGTGTTCCAGTTTACGCCCGTGAGGCGAACATCGCGTGTGGCTTGGGCTTCATGCCCGGGAACCAGCATACGATGCGCCTGCACCCAGCCATTGGTCGGAACTTGCGAGCCGCCGCAAGATGTTCCGGCCTCGGCGGCGTAATACCACAAGCTCATTTGCGCATTCAAGATCGTGGCGTTGGTGGGAATGCCTACCCCGCACACATTGAACTTCACCAACGCACGTTTCTTGTCCGTACACTGATACTTGCCCACGAACAATTGGCTGTTGTTGATGTTGGAGGCGCCGTACAAATAGGTATCATCGCTCGCCGTAAGGTTGGTGGTGGGATCGATGATCAGCGGCCCGGGCGTCGCCTCTCGCACCCAGCGCCACGGCACACCGATGAGCAGGTAGTTTTTTCCGCGCTCGGAATAAACAATGCGCCGCACCGGTATACGATCTTCTTCATTATTTACCGCCCAGGCGACATCTGGCGGAAAAAAGCAATAAAGATCCTCTGTGTCGTATTCAAAGTCGAGGCGGCTCTCACCGTCATAGGCAAAGCGATTACCTGGATTGATGGGATTTCTGCCGCCAACGCCATGGGCAAACACCTTCAGGTTATTGGGCGATAAAGAGAATTCTGCGGCGAACACCAAATACGTATGCTCGGGCGAGAGGCGAAACTGTGTCGGGTCGGGCAGGGCCTCACGCGCGGCCTGGGAGATGGCAAACTCTTCCTTAAGCTGGCTGGCGCCGCAGGTGTAGCGCGCCGTGATGCCCTCGAAAATTTGCGGGAAATTGATTTCATTTTCAGAGGCAAAGGGTGTTGTTGCTCTGGCGTTTTGCAGGATTTGATAGACATAGCTCAAGCGGTCAAAATAGCCAAAGCTCAGCAATTGCCAGCGGAGCTGCATTGCCGGCAGCCGCGGCGAGGCCGGGCCGCGGAATTTTTCGTGCACCGGGCGGGGAATTTCGAGTACCGCGGCATATTCGTCATTTTTGCCCTGAAAACGAACCCTTTACAGGGCGTCGGAAATGTCGTAGACACCTGGTTCATCGGGTCTCAAACTCGTATCGGCCTGTTTGAAACACCCATCAGCAGCACAGAAATCGACACGGCTAACACTGATGCTGGGCACAAGCAAGCTACTTCAACCATCTAAACTCACCGTTCTCCCATTTGGCGCTCGGATAGGAAGCTTCGGAAAAATACCAATACCCAACAATATACTTGTCTCGGTCAAATCCCAATTGTCGAAAGTCATATTCAAACAATTGTGATATCCCAACATCAACAATGGCCATACTCTGTTCAATCAACTCTTTCTGCTCATCCCGAGACAATTGACGATCATTAAAGCGCCCTCTGATTCTAAAAACAACCTTTCGCTTATCGCTGCGTTTAGAAACAGCTCCAAGACTATCACCTATTTCAATTGATACGGGAAAACCGACGCTGCCCATATCTAAAATATAGAAGCTACCACACGACATTTGTGCTGCTAAAATCTTCAATCTCAAATCAAGAAGATCCTCGAGCGTTAGTGTCACTGTTCGCTGCAATTGTTTCGTGTCAAGTTGCGCATGGCATGTTCCGTAACAACTCAACAAAAAGATTGAAATAAAAAAGATATTCTTCTTCATCATTTCCTCCAAAAGGAAAAATTTTACTGCTTGGATCAAAGCCAACTGGTTCTTCAATTTCTATCAGTACTGTCCGGTTAAAAGTCAAATAGATTCAATTGGTTCTGAGCAATCGGCTGTTCTGGAATGATACTGGTCTCT